>JAKAJX010000113.1 GCA_021824855.1 Bacteroidota bacterium
CTTTCATCATATCGATAATTTTGGTAAATATTTTGTCGAACAGCAAGACAACTATTTATTGCAAAAAATCTACTGTAATCAATTTTATCATTAATTGATTTTAATAATTTATTTTTCAAGAATCCAGCATTACTTGGAGAATATATTTTACCATTCTGCCCATATATAATGGGTACAAAAACATCACTATTTTCATTTTTCAGTAATGCATCATTGAGTGCAGCAAAATACTCTTTTGTAACCTGTGTGTCATCATCAAACCAAATAATGAGGTCGTCTTTACAGGAATGTTCTTGAATATGGTCAAGAGCAGCATTGTAGGCCTTTGAAAGGCCTTTATTACCATGCATTGAAATATAATAAATACCATTATGATCACATTTTATCTTATTATCATACACCAATGTGCTATTATCAACAACGATTATTTTTAATCTGCAAATATTAACATCCAATAAATTGCTTATTGTATTAGAATCTTCCGTTGATTTATTATACAATACAACAACTGCAAATAATGTAGATGGATACAGATAATTCATTATAACAGGTCAAACTTATTTATTTGATCATTTGCAACATAATATCCTTTATTGACCATTCTTTTGTTGAAATAATATGACAGATGTAGTATTTTCAAAAACCTTTTAATGAATAAGGAAATATAGTATAGCACTACTGCTTTGTATTGATATGATTTAGCAATCCAAATGGAAGTACCATTTTTTATACTGATTTGGGCATCTTCAGGATATGCATATTTACATGGGTTTTCTGTGCTGATACCTCGACCGTTTTTAAAAAATGATATATCAATATCCACTATCTGAAAGCTTGCACCAATCTTATAGAATCTTAAAAAAAGGTCTCGATCAATAGCACATTTATATTGAAGAGAATATGTGCCATACTTTAAATATGCTTCCCTTTTTATGAATGTTGCCGGATGCATCAGGGAAGTTTGAAAAGTTAGGTTCTTAAGATTTGCATCAGAATATCTTCTTATATATCTTTCACCGTTATAATCTATTACATTACCGCATATTATATCGCTATGTCCATCATATTCATTAATAATTTTAGCCAGTGCATGATTAATTAGTTGATCATCCGCAGCTATTATAACGATTAAATCTCCTGTTGCTAATGCTATTCCTTTATTATATGCGTCTGCTATCCCTTTATCTTTTTCCGAAATTATAATATCAATATCTTTTTTATACTTATATATTATTTCAAGTGTTTTATCTGTTGAGGCACCATCTATTATTATGTATTGTACATTACCATCTTTTTGTCTTAAAATACTTAAGATAGTTTTTTCTATAGTTTTTTCCGCATTATACGACGGAGTAATTATGGTTATATTCATTTTTATTTGTGCTATCGAATAATAAACTAATTGAGATGGCAAAGAAAAAAGAGTGTAATTCGTGAAATGGTCTTAATGCGAAACTATTAAAAAGGTTAACAAATAAAAATATAACAATTGCATAATTGAAATATTTTTTATTCAGATTAGGTGTGATAATAGAACTTACATAAAAATTAAATTTCGCCCAAAAGTATATACCGAATATTCCTGTTCCGGCCAACATCATTGCAGTTGCGCCATGACAGGTTATTGTGCCAAATCCATATCCAAATATTGGCCGGGCAATAAATGCCTTTAAAGTCATAAAAATACTTAGCAGCCTTACTCTATTAGACCATTCCAAAGCAGTATTATCTGTTTGCCATGAACCATTGAATATTACATCTTTTTCCTCGAGTAGGCTAGAAATACGCCTTGAAAAAAAATCATCCGAAGAGGATGATAGGGAATTGAGATTGAATGAAAATACAATTATTATAACAAAAGCAATAAGGGCAGTAATAAATAACAGCTTTTTTACTCTACCTTTTATAGATTGAACTGAATTCCATTTATACAATTTATAAATTGCAATAAGGGCAATAATAAATAATACAGAGCTAAATGACATACAAAATAGTATCAATATCATGCCTATGATTATCCATTTATAATAACGTTTAGATTTAGTAATAGCATATTGTGAAAATAAAATTGTTATACAAATAAACAACATGTATGAATAATGGGATGCTTCCTTTGTTAATCCTGTTAACTCTTTTCCAAATCCACGCGTCCTAGCTTCATAAATTGTTGCTTCTGAAAAGCCAAAAAAATATTCAACAATTTTACCATAATTTTCAAACCGCAAAACATCTTTTAATATTAATTCAAAAAAACCTAATATAAAAAAGAATTTAATAATTTTTGTAACCAATTTAATTAATCTGAAATAATCCTCCTTTTGAAAAGATGAGTAAACAGCAAATAGAGTGATAACATAAATAACTAATTGAAAATTTTGTTGAACGACAAAAAAAGACATAGCTGGTTTTGCTATAGATTTTTGTTGCAGAAGTATATCTTCCCAGGAGTTTTCAATATTAGCAACTTTGGCATTAGACGGAAAAATAACTAGAAATAATAGGGACACAATTGCTATTGTCAATAAGTAAAATCCATATTTATAAAATTTTCTCTTTTTTATTGGCCGATTTACTAAAACATAAATTGAAACAAAAAATAAAGTTAGTTCAATAGCTCTTCTATAAGTAATCTCGGAATTCCCCAACTCAATGAAATATCCTACTTCTACAAATAGCTCAATACTTGCTGTTAGAATTATCATATTAAACAGTAGCTCTTGAGGTCTACGGGCTTTTAAAATACTAAACCCAATCAAAATAATCAAAACAACTGAAAAAGGATTGATCATTAATTTAAGTTCTGTTTATAAAGATCATAAATCAGTTGTGCATGTGCCTTCATCGAAAAAGAAGAAATCGCTTTTTTTGTAGCTTTTTTTGAAAAATCGGTTATAAAGTCCCTATTTGTATACAGGAAAATAATTTTATCCATTATATCAAATAGGTTATCTCTATCAAACATCAACCCGTTAATTTGATTATCGATAATTTCAACGTTTGCCCCAGTATTCGAAACCAATGGACACAAACCTGCCATCATATATTCAACAGTAATGCGCCCGAATCCTTCGGCCTTTGAACAATTGACGCCAATGTGATATTGACTTAATGTTTTGTATATATCAGGATTATAATCATAGAGATTACAAAACTTATTAAGTTTCTTCTTCTGAATCAACCGTTCCAATTTTTTCTTATATCCAATTGAACCGTTTCCAAAAAAATGAACAAGTATATCATCTTTAATGTTTTTTGGCAATAGGGATAAGGCCTGGATGAAAATTTCTTGCCCCTTATTAACATGATAGCCTCCTAAAAAAATAAAGCTCAACTTAGACTTTTTTACTATTGTCTCATTTTTAGTCCAGTGACTTGTGCCAATACCGTCATATATTAACCTTATATTTTGTTCAGGAATCCCAAGTGACAACCATTTTGATTTTACGGATTTTGAAATGGCAATAAAGGTTGATGAAGAATCTGTTAATATCGGATTATAGGAAGAAAATACTGGCATAAGAAGAAAATCATCATCACCATGTTCCCTTATATGCCATAAGTGTTTTATTCTATATTTTTGAGCAAAGTAATAACCAATATCAATTCTATTCAGATTAGAATGAATTATGTCAATAGTTGTAAAATCAATTAATTTTTCAATTTTTTTTATAGCGGTCGGTTTCGAAATACGATAACGAATTTGTAAAATACTTTTCCATAAAAATTTTGGCTGCCGATATGAGCCTGAAAAATTTTTAAACGGAGCAGAATAATTCTCAATACCAATTTTTGAGAATGCCTCATTTAATTGATTATGACATCCAGTGATTACAATTGCCTTTACATCAGGGCAGCTTTCTTTTAATTCTTTAATTAAATCATATAATGCTAAAGCTGCACCTCCACTATCCACATGATTCATAAAGTACAACACCTTCATTACTTCCTAAATGTTAAATTCTTATTTAATAAAGAACTCTTGAAGTGATTACATAAAATCATTACGGATGTAAGTAGTATAGTCAAATTAAATTACTTTTTTAACGAATTTAGCTGGATTCCCCGCCCATATTTCGTCAGATGGAATGCTGTGCGTAACCACACTTCCTGCACCTACAATTGACCTATCCCCTATTTTAATTCCTTTCAAAATAATACAATTTGCACCAATAAAAACGTCATCACCAATAATGATTGGTTTTGACTGAATTTGCAACTCATCATTATTACGTCGTGCTTTATAGCCTATTGGATGAAAATCAGTATCCCATATAAAAGTATTTCCGCCAATATTACAATATTTTCCAAAAATTATCATAGTTGTACAAAAAATTGACACTCCTGAAAATCCTGAATAATCCCCGATTTTTAGTGTGGCATTATCCCCTACATATATTGATGATTTTTTATTAATTCCAACCATGTTATAAACAGTAGAATTTTTAAAAATAATATTTTTTCCTACTATTAAGCTACCATTATTTCTTATTAAGATTCGGCCGTAAATTTTTGGCATTTTCAAAAATTGGACTCTGTTTACTTTAAATTGTACATAATTGATCAATAAAGCAAAGAAAGCTTCCACGCTCTTTATTGTTCGATAAATAACTTTAACAACATTCATTATAAAAGTACAAATAAATTAAATTTTTTAATTGATTGTAAATAGTATTTAAATTTATGGTTCTATACCGTTATTCCAAATTCTTATTTAGTGCAGCAGTCAAAAAATAACTTTATTTACAAATACTTTTAACATGATAATAAATAAAAAATAGAATCCCTTTAATAGAAAAAAGAGAGAAGTTCCCAATCCAAAAATGATAAAACAATAATCGCCGTTTTGAGCGAGATTTTATAGCGACAAGAGTTTTAAAATCATTTTTAAATCCTCCAAATCCTGCGAACATTTTTTTTATCTTCTTAATTTCATCTTCGCTAAAATCGATATCAATCAATTGTATATTTACAAAATTAATTTTTATATAAAAATTCGCATATGTTGATCTGCCATCGTTATAATTTGTTATTCTTTTTGATGAAATTCTCCAGGCTGAATTATCCTTCTTAATAGCAAAAATCGACGGAATCAACTGCGTTATACTGGTATTTGCATAAAAAGAGGCTTCCCCAATGTAAGCATTTACCCTTTCTATATTTATTACATTATTAGACATAAATACAAATTGACCATAACCAGCTTGCACATTCGGCGCAATAAAAGCTTCTAATACTTCGTTAAAAGTATTGCACAATTTATCTTGAAGTGGTGGAAATCCAGCTATTGAGTATTTAATAAGTGCTATTTCGGACATTTCATGAATGTCATTTAAAACGATCTGCAAAGAATCGGGCATGACAATATCGTCATCTGACATCAACCACATCCACTTTGATTGACATAATTGATGTGTAGAAGCAATATTTAAATCACCACCTATATTATATTTACGATTATAAATGTTTATAATATCAATGAATTCCTTACTAAAATTTTGAGTCACCCATTCTCCAACATCATAATTCGAACAATTATTAGAAATAATGATTTTATATCTATCGAACTCCCTTTGTATCTCAAAAGAGCGTAATGTTTCAAGTAGTTGTTGTTTACGATTATATGTAGGAATAACAACCGTTAATAATTTATCCATAATGCCAACACTTTTTTTTCGTTTTAAAAATTAAGTATCCCCAAGGCAAACCCACAAAAATAGTTAAACACGTATACCCTAGTACAATTCCCATCAATCCAAAAAAATTGCCTAATAAAAAAGTAGATGAAGCAGTAAGAATACCTCCAACTATTGAATTAACCAAAAATGGCTCTTGCTTATGGCAACGTAAATAAGTTGCCCAAGAAAAAATAAATTGGTTAACAAAAGTTACTATACAAAGTAATATTAATGGAAAAATAGGTAAGAATCTTTGCCCCAATGGTATTTTCAAGTAATTAAACCCAACAACCAATACAATAAACACACCAATTAGTAATATATTGATAAAAGAAAGCTGTGAAACTGTTTTATTAAAAATAGTATCTAACTTTTTATAACTTTTTTCGGCAATGAGTGAGGACATCAAGGGAATTTTTGTACTAATCCAACTCATAGATAAAGACGATATTCCATTTAACGCCTGCAATGTCATTCCCATTTTACCTGCCACTACCGCACCTTCTGTTGCAAATAATACGGGATTAAACAACTGAAAAATAAAATAACCGCTTACCCAACTTAAAGCTATTTTCCATTGATAGGGAAATATTTCTTCCCAATAATCAACCCTGATTTCACCTATTGAATAATAAATAAATAATAATAAATTTTTTCGGTAAGTGAGCAAAATACTACCCATTAAAATGAGGAAGGATACAAATGAAGCAATACCCAATGCAAACAAACTTCCGTGAAATACAAACACCAATGCTATACAAAGTATATTAACTGTTTGCTGAACAAACCTTATTTTGGCAACTTCTTTTACTTTTCCAAGCCCTTCAAAAAAGGCTAATAAAGGATTAATTACCAACATTAACGATGTTGCCAATGCTACCAATATCCAAGGCAACTGCCATTGTATATTAGCAGCACCTTGCTTGTATTTATTAAAAAAAATAAAGCCGCTAAAAGTTAAAATAATAAACAATATAAAAGCTAATACGCTAAATACTTTTAAACAAAAATGTAATAACGATGATAAACGTGATAAGTACTCTTTACTTCCGGATAATTCAGTTGCAGTAATCCATTGTAAATGCACCGTTTCATGAGCAACATATTGCGTAATGATACCGTTTAAACCTAGTTCAAAGAAAACCTGTATAGCTATAATACTACCAAAAGTATAATAATAGCCTTGTTCTTCCTTAGATAAAAATATGGCAATTAATGCCAGAGTAATTAAACCACCGCCGGCTTGTATAATTCTTGCTAATACAGTATATCCAATTGCACCATCAATCCCAATTTTAGATAAATTTTTTTTAATCAAAATCAGAATTTATAAAGTTTGTAAATATTTTTTTATCATATCGAAAATATAACCATAATGTTCCTCACCTAATCCAGGCCATACACCCAGCCAAAAGGAATCATTCATGATCTTGTCTGTATTGTCAAGATTATTGAAAATTCGGTAATTGGTATTTTTATAAGCCGGTTGCTTGGTAAGATTACCGCCAAATAATAAACGAGTGCCAATTTTATTTTGCTCTAAATATTCAACTATTTTATTTCTGTTGATTTTGTTACCATCTCGTATAGTTAACATAAAGCCAAACCAGCTTGGGTTGGAATGCTCAGTTGCTTCAGGTAAAATAAAATATTCTTCCAGCGGCTTCAGCATTTCATAAAGCATTTTATGATTTGCCCTTCGTTTTGCAATAAAACTATCAGCCTTTTTTAACTGACTCAAACCAATAGCTGCCTGAATATCTGTTGATTTTAAGTTAAAACCAATATGACTGTATGTATATTTATGATCATATCCTTCGGGAAGGTCTCCAAATTGCTGACAAAATCTTTCACCACATGTATTATCTTTTCCGGGAGCACACCAACAGTCTCTTCCCCAGTCTCTGAAACTTTCAGCTATCTTTTTTAATTTAGCATTATTGATCAAAACTGCACCACCTTCTCCCATAGTAATATGATGTGCCGGATAAAATGATAAGGTAGCCAAGTCTCCGTAAGTACCTGTTTTTTTGTCCTTGTAAGTGGCACCTAAAGAATCGCAATCATCTTCAATTACCCAGAGATCATATTTTTTAGCAACTCGCATTACTTCATCCAGATTAAATGGATTACCCAATGTATGGGCAACCATAATAGCTTTTGTTTTTGTTGTTACTGCTGCTTCTATATCTTCAGCCTTGATATTATAGGTAGGAATTTCTACGTCCAATAAAACAGGAACACAACCAAATTGTATCATTGGATTAATAGTGGTTGGGAAACCGGCAGCTACTGTAATTATCTCATCACCGGGCATTATTGCATCTGCACCTAATTTAGGTGAGGTCAATGCATAAAATGCCAATAAATTAGCAGAAGACCCTGAATTTACCAGAAGAGAAAAACGGCTACCAAAATAGCGAGCTAATTCTCTTTCAAATTCATCAGCAAATCTTCCGGTAGTTAGCCAACCATCTAAAACGGCATCTACTCCAAAAAGTAAATCCTGTGCATCAATAACTTTGCCTGTTACAGGAATATAGTTTTCTCCTGCTATAATATTCCGATTTATACTTTGAGCAATTCTTCGCTTAATATAAGCATTTTCGGATAAATCATTGACCAATTCTATCATAAAGTGTTTTCCAAAATTTAAGTAATTTAAGTGCCTTCCATTTCAATGGGTTTAACAAAAGGCTCCATCTCTGTAATTGGCTTCCCAAAGGCAATTTTAGGATAGGTATTGGTAAATGGTGCAATCATCACCTGAAGTAACACCGGATTATGCAGGTTCTCTTCGTTCCATAACCACTCTACTGCATTCACTATTTCAGTTTCCTTTGAAATGGTCTTTGCAGCTAACCCATAAGCAATTGCAATTTTTTCAAAATTCGGTGCAGAATATCCCCAGTAGGTTGATTGATATCTAGCATCAAAATAACTCGCCTGAAATTGAGTGATCATACCCAAACTTTGATTATTTAATACAATTATTTTAACTGGAATCTTATTGCGTATAATTGTTTGTAATTCCTGTAAGTTTAATTGCATACATCCATCACCAATGATTGTTACCACCGGTTTTTTCCCATTTGCAAAACACGCCCCAACAGCTGCAGGCAATGCAAATCCCATAGCACCCATACCCGCAGAAGTTATAAATGTCTGTCCTTCATTAATTTCTATTGATTGTGCTGTCCACATTTGGTGCGCACCTACATCTGCTAAAAAAGTGGCCGCATTTTCAGAATGACTAGAAAGTAAATGAATGAACTTATTTGGATTGATGTTA
>JAKAJX010000250.1 GCA_021824855.1 Bacteroidota bacterium
GCCTTGCGCAAACTTACGGCAACCATTACCAAAACCAATACAGTTTGTATTTTTATTAATCAGCTTAGAGAAAAAATTGGAGTAATGTTCGGCAATCCCGAAACCACCACCGGTGGTAATGCACTTAAGTTTTATGCTTCTATTAGATTAGATATTAGAAGAATGGCACAAATTAAAGATGGAGACGAAGCAATAGGCAATCGTGTAAAAGTAAAAGTGGTAAAAAATAAAGTAGCACCTCCATTTCGTGCAGCAGAATTTGATATTATTTTTGGCGGAGGAATAAGCAAAGTTGGTGAAATTATTGATATGGGTGTTGAATTAAGTATTGTACAAAAGAGTGGCAGTTGGTTTAGTTATGATACCAATAAATTAGGGCAAGGAAGAGATGCGGTAAAACAATTATTGCACGATAATCCTGAGCTTGCACAAGAAATTGAAAATAAAATAAGAGCAAGTATAGCACAATCTGCTGCAGCGGCTGCCGAAGCATAATTGATTTCTGATAGATATACGGATTAGTAAGTACAACCATCACCTCATAAACGGGTGATGGTTTTTTATTTAAACAACTGCAATACTTCTAAAAACAATAATATCTTTTAAAAAACGTTATAAATACTTATTACAGTTATCCTTAGTCAACTATTTCCGTTTATGAAAACACTGGAAAAATATTAGTTATGAAATTAAAATTTAAACCTACCGCTATATTGTTTACTATTCTCTTTTCGGTATTATATACTGCATCGTATGCCGGTTTTCCTATTGGCAAGGGCAAGTGGCTATTATCGCCTATGTATAGTTACTATGGTGCCAACAGCTATTGGGATAAATTAAAAGTACTTACACCTTATGAAAACGGAAATGGAAAATTTACATCGAATTACTTTGGCGTATATGGCGGGTTTGGCGTAGATAAAAATGTAGATTTTATTTTCAACGTTCCATTTGTAATTCAAACCTATCAAAATGCAACAACCTTAGTTCAAAATGCAAGTATGGGCGATGCAAGTTTGGGTTTTAGTTATTTTTTTAATAACGATAATCCTTTTAAACATACTTCGTTAAGCGGCTCTTTACTTATTCCTTTATATCAAAATAGTGTAATTAATAATTTACCTGCTAATGTAACCATGCCTTACGTAGGATTTCAAACTCTTGGGGCTGAAGTTAAATTAGGTTTTTCGGGAACTAATATAAAAACGCTAAAAAATACTTATTACGATGTTGAAGGTGGCATAAGACAATATTTTAGTGCCAGTGGCCCTACACAAGCTTTTTTTAATGCAACCTTCGGTGTGCCACTCGATAATTATTGGAAATTGGCAGCAACACTTAGTGGTGTAAATTCTAATGGAACAGCCAATGCTATTACCAATGTTTACGGATTGAATAGAGATTTTAGCTATTTGCGATTTACATTTGCTGCGGGTTATAAAATATCAAAACAAACTTCACTATGGGCAAATGTATTTACAGATATTAGTGGTAGAAATATTGGTGCGGGTCATGGGTTTTCGCTTTTTGCTGTAATTAAATTTTAATCATCCTTCTATTTTTGTTTTTCTATTCTCAGCAGATATAGTTAGTTTCACCCTTACTATTATGTAATACTAATAAATGCCACTACTACCATGAATTATACAACAAAAATATTGGGTAAACGCAAACGCATAGCTTTAGTAGCCCATGACCATAAAAAACATGATTTAATGGATTGGGCCAATTTTAATAAACAAAGTTTAGCCAAACATGAGCTATTTGCTACCGGAACTACCGGAAAATTATTAGAAGATGCATTAGATAGACCCGTAAAAAAATTGCTCAGTGGTCCTTTAGGCGGAGATCAGCAAATAGGCAGTATGATTGCAACAGGAGATATTGATATAAT
This sequence comes from Bacteroidota bacterium, assembly GCA_021824855.1. Taxonomy (GTDB): domain Bacteria; phylum Bacteroidota; class Bacteroidia; order Chitinophagales; family Chitinophagaceae; genus JAKAJX01. The sequence goes on from JAKAJX010000250.1 coordinate 1,895, forward strand.
GATATTCTTTTGGGATCCCATGGAAGCCCAACCACACGATAGCGATGTAAAAGCTTTACTAAGAGTATGTGTAGCTTGGAATATTCCAATGGCTTGCGACAGATCAACTGCTGATTTTTTAATGACTTCTCCATTTATGAACGAAGAATATACTGCCAATATCCCTAACTATAACCATTACTTATCTAGAAAAATTTAATAGATGCCTATTCTTGTAAGGCCATTTGCTATTACCGATGTTGCAGCATTAGCAGCAATTGCCAATAATAAACATGTATCTGATAATTTAAGAAATTCTTTTCCGCATCCATATACTATTTCAGATGCAAAACAATGGATACAATTACAATCTAAAATAAAACCTACTCAAAATTTTGCTATTACTTATAATGGCTTATTAGCCGGAACAATTGGTTGTACTTTAAAAGAAGATATACATAAAAAAAATATCGAATTAGGTTATTTTATAGGAGAAATTTTTTGGAACAAAGGTATTGCATCAAAAGCCGTATCGCTAATGCTTGCATATCTTGAACAAAATTTTCAAGCAACCCGAATATATGCAGAGGTATTTGAAAATAATATTGCCAGCATGAAAGTACTTCAAAAAAATAATTTCTTTTTAGAAGCCATTCATCATAAATCGTTATTCAAGCACAATCAATATTTCGATGCGTATATTTGGGTAAAACCTTTATCATAGTTTTTCTATCAATTACATAATTGGTAATTGAAACTCCACCCATTTCGTTAAATTGCTTCCTCGCCACTTATCAATAACTAAAAAATAAGGAATGAAAAAAATTACATGCATCAGTGTTCTTACACTTATCATTTCGCACAATACAATGTTTGCACAACAGCAACTTTCGGGATTTACCGAAAAAAATGCAGCACAACAAATTCAAACAGAACAACAATTTGATTCGTATTTAAATGCCGATGAAATAGGTGCAACAATTAAAGAATTATCTGCTAAGCCACACCACCTCGGCTCTCCTGGAAGTAAAGAAGTAGCCGAAAAAATTGCAGCAAAATATAAAAGTTGGGGATGGGATGTAAAAATTGAAACCTATCAGGTTTTATTTCCTACTCCCAAAACCAGAATATTGGAAATGACTGCACCAACAACTTATAAAGCCATATTAAAAGAGCCTGCATTAAAAGAAGATGCAACATCGGGACAAGCAGATCAATTACCTACCTATAATTGTTGGAGTGCCGATGGAAATGTAACCGGAGCATTGGTTTTTGTTAATTATGGAGTACCTGCCGATTACGAAACATTAGCCAAATATGGAATAGATGTAAAAGGAAAAATTGTAATAGCTAAATATGGGAAAAGCTGGCGAGGTATTAAACCAAAAGTAGCGTATGAGCATGGTGCTATTGGTTGCATTATTTATAGCGATCCGAAAGATGATGGTTATTATGAAGGCGATGTATACCCTACAGGTGCATATAAAAACGAGTATGGTGTACAACGCGGCAGTGTAATGGATATGGTTATTTACCCTGGCGATCCATTAACTCCGGGAATTGGTGCTACAGAAAATGCGAAAAGACTTGATAGAGCCGAAGCCACAACGATATTAAAAATTCCGGTTGTACCAATTAGCTATCACGATGCAAAACCTTTATTAGAATCGTTAGATGGACCGGTTGTACCTGAAGCATGGCGTGGAGCATTACCTTTTACTTATCATATAGGAGCCGGTAAAACAAAAGTGCATTTACAGTTAGATTTTGATTGGAAAATTCGCCCTGCTTACGATGTAATTGCAAGTATTAAAGGTGCACAATATCCTGATGAATGGGTAATACGTGGCAACCATCACGATGCGTGGGTAAATGGTGCTAACGATCCTCTTAGTGGTCAAGCTGCACTTTTACAAGAAGCAAAAGCTATTGGCGAATTAGTTAAGAAAGGATGGAAACCTAAAAGAACTTTAGTGTATTGTGCATGGGATGGCGAAGAGCCCGGATTGATTGGCTCTACAGAATGGGCAGAAGATCATGCAGCCGAACTACAAAAAAAAGCAGTAGCATATATTAATAGCGATGGAAATGGCCGCGGCTTTTTAGATGCAGAAGGCTCACATGCTTTAGAAAATTTATTGTTAGAAGTGAGTACTACCATTACCGACCCACAAACCGGCGTAAGTATATACGACCGAGCTAAAGCAAGATCAATTATTAATGCCAAAACAACTACTGCAAAAAAAGAACTTATCACTAATAAAACATTTAAGTTAGGTGCCATGGGATCGGGTTCCGACTATTCTACTTTTATTCAACACTTAGGAATACCCTCGCTAAGTATTGGATTTGATGGAGAAAATTATGGTGGCGAATATCATTCGATTTATGACAGCTACGATGATTACAGCCGATTTAAGGATCCTGGTTTTAAATATGGTGTTGCACTGGCAAAAACCGCAGGTCATACTGCCTTACGATTGGCCGAAGCCGATATATTACCCTTTGATTTTAGAAGCTTATATAAAACCATTAATGGCTATGCTACCGAATTAATTACTTTAACCGATAAAATGAGAGATAATACAAGCATAGAAAATGAAATTATTAAAACAAATCAATATCAATTAGCCAACGACCCTACTCAAAAATTGCAAACTCCGCAAACAAAAGAAGAAGTGCCTTATTTAGATTTTTCACCTTTAAAAAATGCATTAGCCTCTTTAAATAAAAGTAGCGATTTATTATTTGAAGTATGGCAGAAAGCTATTACTGCAAATACCAACCATGAAAACTTAAATAAAGCAATATACCAAGCTGAACAACAATTATTAGATGAAAACGGATTACCGCGTAGACCCTGGTTTAAACATACCATTTATGCCCCCGGTTTTTATACAGGATATGGTGTAAAAACAATGCCGGGTGCAAGAGAAGCTATTGAAGAACGTAACTGGAAAGAAGCACAACAGCAAATAAAAGTAGAAGCAGATGCTATACAACGTTTAAGCAACTATTTAAATACTATTGCCACAAAACAATAGATGGCAAAGAATAAATAAGCATTGGACAAGATTGTTTTAATGGCTTGTTCAATGCTTATTACTTTATTACTATTTTAGATTATCATTTATACTTTATCGTTACGAGTTATTAAAACATCCACCGATTGAGATTGTGCAGCTAATTGCACTTTATTTTTTTCTAATAATTGAATTAAAGCAATATTAATTTCTTCCTTTAAAGAATTAAATTCTTCGATGGGCTGAGGCATTGCAACAAAATATTCAACTGAAAAAACGTGTGCATTTTTACCAATATCTGAAAGAAATACATAGCTTACTTCAACGGCTTTTTTATCATTCAATATATCTTTTATCTGCTGAGAAATGTCTATTAATTGCTGAGATGTTGCCAATAAATTAATCTCTAATTTCAGTTCTACACGCCTTTGTGTTCTTACAGAAATATTATCAATTATGGTATCAACCATTTGTTTATTAGGTACAGTAATATAGGTTTTTTGTTCGGTACGTATACGCGTACTTCGTAATCCAATTTTCTCAATAACCCCTGTAAAATTTTGAACTTTCACCAAATCTCCAATTATAAAAGGTTTATCAAAAAAAATAATGAATGATGCAATTAAATTTTCTAAACTTTCTCGCATAGCCAATGCCACTGCGGCACCTACAATACTTAATCCGGTTAAGAGCGAGGAAATATCTTTATCAAATCCAAACTTAATAACCAATAATATTCCAATAATTATCAGTATCACTTTAATAAAATCGCTAAAAAAAATAATTAACTGGTTATCGGTTTTATTTTCTACAATACTGGCTTTTTCTTCCAAAATTTGTTGTACAAATTTTAAAACACGCATACAAAGTTGAATAAACACCGAAACAATAATTACAACAGCTATAATATTAATTATGTATTCTGTTGAAATATGATGACGATAAAAACTAACTTTAAAAGCATTAGGAAAATATAATCCATCAAATGCTGTATAAGCAATAAAAACTAAAAGAAATTTTTCTATTGGCTTAATTACTAAACTTAAAAAAGCTTGCCTTTTTGGCGATTGACGCTGATGAGTAATAATGCCTAATAATTTACTTGCCAAAAACTTTGATAGCAATCGCTTAATTAGTAAAATAAAAACAATAACGCCAATAACATACAAATAAGCTTCAACAGTATTATCTAAAAATTTGTAGTGTAATATATTTTTCATTATTTATTCAAGCCATTTTTTTAAAGTTACATCAGTGCCGTCGAATTCGGCATAAGTAAAATTTCTAATCCAATCGCCCAAATTTATGTATCGGCTATTGTTATTTAAAGTAAAATCGATTGGATAATGTCTATGACCGAATATAAAATAGTTATAAAAATCTGTTTGCAAAATTGATTTACTATAAATAATCAACCATTCCCTATCCTCACCTAAAAAATGTTCATCACTTGTTCCTGTTTTTTCTCTACTTTTTTTACTAAAATAGTTCGCCAATCCTATACCCCATGAAGGATGAATTTGCCCAAAAGCCCATTGACATAATGGATTGCGAAATATTTTTTTAATAAATTTATAGCCATGATCCCCCGGGCCTAGACCATCCCCATGGCCAATTAGAAATTTTTTATTGTTATATACAAAAGTTGTTGGCTGGAAATAAACTGAAATATTTAATTCCTTCTGAAAATAATCTCGCATCCACATATCATGATTTCCTACAAAACAGTGAATAGGAATGCCTGCATCGGATAATTCGGCTAATTTTCCTAATAACCGAACATATCCTTTTGGAACTACTTTTTTATACTCATACCAGAAATCAAAAATATCGCCGAGTATAAAAATTTCATGGGCATCGTGTTTAATAGTTTCTAAGAACCGAACAATTTTTTTTTCACGAATTAAACTAGATTTTTCATCGGGGGCACCTAAATGAAAGTCGGATAGAAAATATATTTTTTTTTGAGCAATCAATTCCATGCTTATTTCGTTTTTCCTTGTAAGTATTGTAAAATATCGCCACTTTCAATTAAAGGTTTATTTTCTATAGAACGATTATACCAATAAACCCATGCCGGTATAATTTCATTTTCAACAAACACATTAGCAATACTTCTTTTGTACAAAGCAGTTTGTCCTTCTTCTACATTCAATCCTTCATAATCATCTAATTGTTCTATTGCCCAATTAAATTCATCTTCATTTTTAATTTTATATAATTCACCTACAATAAAATACTCGAGATGTGTAGGTATGGCTGCCGGATAATTACCCAAATCGTATAACATACCTTTTACTTTTGCATTAGCAATAAAAGTAAAATAGCGGCTTATATATTGATAGGCTTCACTTTGAAAGCCACTTCTTAACGAGCCATAAACAAATAAATAAAAATATTCTTCAATCATTGTTTAAAGTTAAGCAATCGGTTGAATAGAATGAATAATCTGTTTTGCAATAAGCATTATCATAGCAGCAAAGCCATGTACTACTTATGTTTTATCAATTATAAAGCAAAAAACTTCTTTAGGACCATGAACACCCACAACTAAAGTTTTTTCAATATCAGCAGTTCTACTAGGACCTGTGGCTAAGGTAATTAATGAAGGAATTTGTTCTTGGTATTTATCTTTAAGCACATTCAAAGCATCTTTTACATCGTACACTAATTGATGGGTATATGCAATACAAATATGAATGGGGGCATACACACTTGCAGTTCGCCCATTAGGTAAAAAACTACTTAACACAACACTGCCGGTTCGGGCAATTAATGCTTCGCAAGAGGTAATAGATACATCGCAATTATTTAAATTAGTTGATTGAGTAGTAATGGTAGGTAGTAGTTTTTTAATTTCCTCTTCACTACAAAAAATATTATTCCATTTGCGAGTTGTAATTAAGGTAGTTAATTGCTCAATTAACTCATTTTCGGTGGTACAAAAAGAAAATCTTCCTTGAAGTTTAGAAAAATTTTCTGCAAATTCTATTTCTAACAATTGGTTAGATGCAACAAAAATATTATCGCTTCCTTCGCTTTGTGGGAATGGAACAGGCACTGGTTGCGCCAGTGCCTGCCGAATTTTTTTTAAAATATTTTCTTTTGAAGATGAAAGAGCCATTGTGCAAAATATTAATACAACATGGTTTGTATTTTAAGAAAATAAAATTAGCTTTCTATTTCCGAATCGGATGTTGCTGTATGAGCATTATGTACCGGTTCTGCTTCTAATAATCTTTTTTCTTCAAACGGTCTTTTGCCTATTAATTCTTCAACATCGCTTTGATGCAATACTTCTTTATCTAATAAAGCTTTTGCCAATTTTTCTACATCTGCTTTTTTCTCGGTTAATAATTGAATGGTACGTTTATATGCTTCATCAATTAACTTTCTTACTTCTTCGTCAATTATTTTTCCTGTTTCTTCACTAAAAGGTTTGGTAAAAGTATTTTCTTGAGTTGGATCGTAGAAACTTACATTTCCTATTTTATCATTCATACCATACACAGTAACCATACTGTAAGCAATACGGGTAATTTGTTGCAAATCGTTCGATGCTCCGGTAGAAATTTTGCCAAAGAATATTTCTTCACTGGCTCTTCCGCCTAAAGTCATACAAATTTGATCCATTAACTGTTCTATATTGTAGAGGTATTGCTCTTTAGGTGTATATTGGGCATATCCCAATGCGGCAGTGCCTCTTGGCACAATGGTTACTTTAAGCAAAGGATACGCATGCTCTAAAAACCAACCGCAAATAGCATGGCCAGCTTCGTGATAGGCAATAATTTCTTTTTCGTAAGGAGCAATAATTTTATTCTTCTTTTCTAACCCACCAATTATTCTATCAATTGCATCCTGAAAATCGCTCATATCAACGGCGGGTTTATCTTTTCGTGCGGCAATTAATGCTGCTTCATTACAAACATTAGCAATATCGGCACCTGCAAAACCCGGAGTTTGTTCGGCCAGTTTATGAACATCTAAAGTTTCGGAAACTTTTATTGGCATAAGATGCACTTTAAAAATGGCTTCTCGTCCTTT
>JAKAJX010000005.1 GCA_021824855.1 Bacteroidota bacterium
GGATTACAATTCTAATAATTTCAAAACTGAAATTTAAACTGATAAAATGTCTAAAATAACAGAAAATAAAATTAAAGCCGGCGGTGATGTTGAGTTAAAAGAAAAAGTTGTTGCCATTAATCGTGTTGTTAAAACAACAAAAGGTGGACGTACTTTTAGTTTCTCTGCATTAGTAGTAGTGGGAAATTCTGCCGGAGTTGTTGGGCAAGGTTTAGGAAAAGCCAAAGAAGTTCAGGAAGCAATTACTAAAGGCATTGAAGATGCTAAAAAGAATTTAGTAAAAGTGCCTGTAATGCATGGAACTATACCTCACGAACAATTATCAAAAGCAGGAGCAGCAAAAGTATTAATAAAACCAGCAGCACATGGAGCCGGTGTTATTGCTGGAGGCAGCATGCGTGCAGTTTTAGAAAGTGCAGGCGTAACCGATGTTTTAGCAAAAAGTTTAGGCTCGGCTAATCCTCATAATGTGGTTAAAGCAACTATTAAAGCATTAACACAGTTAAGAGAGCCAATACAAGTTGCTAAAACCAGAAATATTAAATTAAGCAAAGTATTTAACGGATAAGATAATTTGTTTTTGAAATATACTATTTCAAATTACAAATGAATCAATTTCAAATTGAATGACAATGGCAAAAATTAAGATAACACAAGTTAAAAGTGGTATTGATAGATCAGAACGTCAAAAGCAAACTTTAAAAGCTTTAGGGTTAACTAAATTACATTCAACTAAAGAAGTAGAAGCTACTCCTCAAATTTTAGGAATGGTTAATAAAGTGAGCCATTTAGTAAAAGTTGAAAAATTAGCTTAATATATAGGTTTATATAAATGTTGAATGGTTATGGTGTTTAGCCACATTCAGCATTTATTGTTTTATTAATATGCGAGGGGTGATTCCCCGAAAGTTTAAAATCAATTTAAATGAAACTACACACTTTAAAACCTGCAGAAGGTTCAACTAAAAAGCAAAAAAGATTAGGTCGTGGTGAAGCATCCGGCAAGGGTGGTACATCAACAAAAGGTAATAAAGGGGGCCAAAGCCGTGCAGGGTATCAACGTAAAAATGCACATGAAGGCGGTCAAATGCCTATTCAACGCCGAATTCCAAAACGTGGCTTTACCAATAATAATAAAATTCAGTTTAAGGTGTTTAATCTTGGACAAATTGATCAGCTACAAGAAAAATATAGTTTTGCTGAATTTAGTGTAGAAAATCTGTATATCAATGGATTGATTGGCAAAACAGATAAAGTAAAAGTATTAGGAACAGGCGAATTAAAATCTAAACTTAGTTTTAAAGTAAACGCAATAAGTGGAAAAGCTAAAGAAGCAATTGAAGCAGTAGGTGGTAGCGTTGAAATTGTTAAGTAATTAATGTAACTTGCCGGACGCATTTATAATGCGTCTTTTTTAGTTTAAAGGAAATAACACTATCAATCGAATTATCAAGTGAAAAAACTTATTCAAACCATTAAAAATATCTGGGCAATTGAAGAATTGCGTCAAAAAATTGTTGTTACACTTGCCCTGATATTGGTATATCGGGTTGGTACTCACATTGTATTGCCAGGTATAGATCCCAATCAATTAGATCAGGCTAAATTAAGTGCATCGAGAACAGGGTTATTAGGATTATTCGATACGTTTGCGGGTGGTGCATTTACGCAAGCTTCTATTTTTGCATTAGGCATTATGCCATACATTTCTGCATCAATTTTTATGCAGTTGATGACTATTCTTATTCCTCAATTTCAAAAAATTCAAAAAGAGGGTGAGAGTGGTAGAAAAAAAATTAATCAATGGACAAGGTACTTAACTATTATTGTTACTGCCTTTCAAGCCGGAGCTTATTTACAATATTTAACCAATCCGCAAGGGGGTTATGCTCAGGCCATTTTATTAGATAGAACACTCTTCTCTTTTACTACTATTGTAACTTTAACTGCAGGTACATTATTTGTAATGTGGTTGGGTGAAAGAATTCAAGATAAAGGATTAGGCAATGGTACTTCTATTATTATTATGGTGGGTATTTTAGGCCGCTTGCCACAATCCTTGTTACAAGAATTTGGTGCTAAAAGCCAAAAAGCTGGCGGCGGATTATTAATATTTTTAATTGAAATTGCCATTTTAGTTGCTATTATTTTAGGTTTAATCATTTTAGTGCAAGGGCTACGAAAAATTCCGGTTAATTATGCTAAACAAATTATTGGAAATAGGCAATTTGGTGGAGCTCGCCAATTTTTACCTGTAAAAGTAAATAGTGCCGGAGTAATGCCGATTATATTTGCTCAAGCAATTATGTTTTTGCCAACCTTGGTTTCTTTTACCAATTTAGATTCTGCCAAAGGTGTTGTTAGAATTTTTAATGACCATAGTAATGCTTGGTACATGTTAATTTATTCTGTAATGGTTATTGGATTTACTTTCTTATATACTGCTTTAATATTTAATCCAAAACAAATTGCGGAAGATTTAAAACGTAATAACGGATTTATTCCGGGTGTTAAACCTGGTCAGCCTACTGCTGATTATATTGGTTCTATAATGGATAAAATAACATTGCCGGGAGCCATTTTTTTAGCCATTGTTGGTATTATGCCGGGCTTTGCTCAGCGCTTAGGTGTAACACAAGCATTTAGTACATTTTTTGGAGGAACTTCTTTACTAATTATGGTGGGAGTTGTATTAGATACTTTGCAACAAATTGAAACTTATTTGTTAATGCGTCAATACGATGGGTTAATGAATAGCGGCAGAATTCAAGGTCGCCAAACTACCATGCCAACTAGCGCTTTATAAAATATTTGTTTATTGAAATTGATCGACCTGTTGGAATTAACACCAACAGGTTTTTTTTAAAGATGACACGGCGAAATAATATGATTTACTATAAAACAGAAGCAGAAGTTGCCTTAATGAAAGAAGCCGCTTTATTGGTAAGTAAAACACTTGCCGAAGTGGCTAAAATGCTACAACCCGGAGTTACCACTATGCAAATTGATACATTGTGTAAAACCTTTGTGCAAGATCATAAAGCCATTCCTTCATTTTATAATTATCACGGATATCCGCATAATGTTTGTGCAAGTATTAATGATGTGGTAGTGCATGGCTTTCCAAATAATATTGCTTTAAAAGAAGGTGATATTGTTTCTATCGATATGGGTGTTATCTTAAATGGATGGCATGGCGATCATGCCTATACTTTTATCTTAGGAGAAGTAAGTAATGAAGTTTTGCAATTAGTGAAAGTAACCAAAGAGAGCTTGTATAAAGGTATTGAAAAAGCCATTGTTGGGAATAGAGTGGGCGATATTGCATCTGCCATACAAGAGCATACCGAAAAAAAATATGGTTATGGTGTAGTAAGAGAATTAGTAGGGCATGGTTTAGGAAGATCGTTACACGAAGACCCACAAGTACCGAATTACGGGAAACGAGGTAATGGTCCAAAGCTGAAAGAAAATTTAGTTATAGCTATTGAACCAATGATTAACTTAGGTAAAAAAGAAGTGTATACTGATAAAGATGGGTGGACTGTAAAAACTGCCGATGGAAAGCCATCGGTTCATTTTGAACATGATGTTTGTGTTAAAAAAGATAAAGCTTTAATCTTATCAGACTATAGTATTATTGAAGTTGCAGAAAAGTTGAATCCTAATTTAAATACAACATATTATTAAGCCCTTTGTTGGGGCTTTTTTATTTTTGAATGATGAATAAGCAGAAAACCTTACTTGTTGTTGGCGGTGGTGCAGCCGGTTTTTTTTGTGCAATCAATGCTGCTGCAATGAATCCTTCATTAAAAATTATTATTATAGAAAAAACAAGTAAAGTTTTAAGTAAAGTAAAAATTAGCGGTGGAGGAAGATGTAATGTTACCAATGATTGTTTTGATATTGAGGAGTTGGCTAAGAAGTATCCGAGAGGGCAACAATTTCTGAGAAAAGCTTTTCATCAATTTAATCCAAAACATACTATCCAGTGGTTTAAGGAAAGAAATATTATTTTAAAAGCTGAACCGGATGGAAGAATGTTTCCGGCAACCAATTCATCTCAAACAATTATTGATTGTTTTTTAAGCGAAATAAACAAACATGCTATTGAGCTGATGGTAAACTGCGAAGTAGTTGAAATACAAAAGCACGAAACGGAATTTACAATAATTACTTCCAACGCTACTACCATCACTGCTCATTTTTTGTGTATTGCTACAGGAGGTTATCCAAAATCATTACAATTTGATTGGCTTAAAAAAATAGGTCATACCATTGACGAGCCCATACCTTCTTTATTTTCATTTAATATTCCTAATGCAGCAATTACTCAATTAATGGGCATTAGCGTTAATAATGTTACTGTAAAAATAGCCGGAACAAAATTGCAACAGCAAGGTGCTATTTTAATAACGCATTGGGGTTTAAGTGGACCGGTAATTTTAAAACTATCTGCTTTTGCCGCAAAAGAGTTGAATGACAAAAAATATCAGTTTGTGATTGTAGTTAATTGGTTAGGCAATAAAAACGAAAATAGCTTGCAGGAAGAATGGCATACACTTCGTATCAATTCAGCAACCAAAAAAATGGGTTATGCCAATCCATTTCAACTGCCCAATAGATTATGGCAATATTTATTACAACAAAGTTTTATTGATGAAAATATTCGATGGGCGGAGCTTACTTCAAAACAGCAAAATCTATTAATAAAAAATATTACAGCACAAGAACTGAAGGTAAATGGTAAAACAACGTTTAAAGAAGAGTTTGTTACCTGTGGTGGAATTGTTGTAAATGAGATTGATGTAAATACTATGCAAAGTAAAAAAATGGAGCATCTTTTTTTTGCAGGAGAAGTATTAAATATTGATGGAATTACCGGCGGTTTTAATTTTCAAAATGCATGGACTACCGCTTGGATTGCCGCAAAAAATATTTCCGAAATATCCATGCAATAAAAAAAGCAGAATCAAAATTCTGCTTTTTAAGTATTAACTTTTTTTCTTTCCTTCTCCCTTATTTTCTTTATAACGCATATCGGGAGTGCCATCTTTTTTTAAATGTTTGTGTTCTTGTTTTTCTTCTTTATTTTCTTTAAATCGCTTATCCGGTGTACCATCTTTTTTTAGATGCTTTGCATCATCCGATTTTGCCATGGTTGTTTTGGCAGCTTCTTTTTTTACAGGTTCTTTGCCTTTCGATTTATCGTCTTTTTTTGTTTGTGCAAAAGTTACTGTAACTAAACAAGCGATAGCTAACAGCAAGGTGAAAATTTTTTTCATATACAAGTGAAGTTTTAGACAACTAATATAGTTATTACTATTAATATTGGTGAGTTAAAATTTAAACCAAATTGTTAAATTAAATGGTAAATGATTTGATAAGTTGATGGCCAATATGTAATCAACTTGGTTGAATATATTATTCAATGCCGGCTTGAAAAAGCTTTATTTTTTTTGTAAGAAAAATACTTCTTAAATACGGAAACCTTACCTTTGCAACCCCGAATAAAACCCTCGGGAATTTTTATGATATTAATTAATAAACAATTAAACGCAGATGCTCAGGAAAATGCTGCTGCAACCGAAGTTGCGGAAGTAGTTACTGCGATAACAAATGAACCTGTTGCTGAGCCTGTTATTGAAACAGCTCATGATGATTTTGACTGGAGTGTTGACAAACGTAATGTTAGTTTGTACAGTGCCGAAGAAAAAATTAAATACGATAGTGTTTACGAAAACACTTTTGTAAGTATTGCCGATGGCGAAATTTTAAAAGGAGATGTAGTTGCCTTAACTAAAACCGATGTGGTAATTAACATTGGCTTTAAAAGTGATGGACTTATTTCATTAAATGAGTTTCGTGATATTCCGGGATTAAAAATTGGGGATATTGTTGAAGTATTGGTGGTTGAAAAAGAAGACAGAAACGGACATTTACACCTTAGCCGTAAACAAGCTCGTATTCATCGTGCTTGGGAAAGAATTGTTGAAATTCATAAAACCGGTGAAGTGGTTACCGGATTTGTTACCAGCAAAACCAAAGGTGGCTTAATTGTAGATGTTTTTGGAATGGAAACCTTTTTACCGGGCTCTCAAATTGATGTTAAGCCTGTTACAGATTACGATCAGTTTGTTGGAAAAACAATGGAATTTAAAGTGGTTAAAATTAATGAAACCATTAAAAATGCCGTTGTATCTCATAAAGCTTTAATTGAAAGTGATATTGAAGCACAACGTGCCGAAATTATTTCTAAATTAGAGAAAGGCCAAGTATTAGAAGGTACAGTAAAAAATATTACAGACTTTGGTGCATTTATGGATTTGGGTGGATTAGATGGTTTATTATACATTACCGATATTTCTTGGGGTAGAATTTCGCACCCAAGCGAAGTGGTAAAAATGGATCAAAAATTACAAGTTGTTGTGTTAGACTTTGATGATGATAAAAAACGTATCAGTCTTGGTTTAAAACAATTAACACCGCATCCTTGGGATGTATTACCTACCGGTTTAGCCGAAGGGGAAGTAGTGAAGGGTAAAGTGGTAAACATTGAAGATTATGGTGCATTTTTAGAAATTCAACCGGGTGTTGAAGGCTTGGTTCACGTAAGTGAAATTACTTGGGCTAATACACCTATCAATGCAAAAGAATTTTTTAAATTAGGTGACGAACATGCAGCTAAAGTTGTTACGCTTGATAAAGATGCTCGCAAAATGAGTTTATCTATTAAGAAAATGACTGAAGATCCTTGGAGCACTATTGAAAACCGTTTCCCCGAAGCAAGTAAACACAAAGGCTTGGTAAAAAATATTACGCCTTATGGAGTATTTGTTGAGTTGGAAGCCGGAATTGGCGGTATGATTCATATTAGCGATTTAAGTTGGTTAAAACGCTTTAATCATCCTTCAGAATATACAAAAGTTGGCGAACAAATTGATATCATCATCTTAGGTATTGATAAAGAAAATCGCAAATTACAATTAGGCCATAAACAATTAGAAGAAGATCCTTGGAATGCATTGGAAGATACTTTTGCTATTGGTACTGTGCATGAAGGAACGGTAACTCGCAGAGACGATAAAGGTGCATTGGTTCAATTGCAATATGGTTTAGAAGGTTTTGCTCCTAATCGCCATTTATCTAAGGAAGATGGTAAAGCAGTTACTGCCGATGAAACCATACAGTTTGTTGTTATTGAATTCGACCGCAATGAAAAACGTATTGTGCTAAGCCATAGCAGAATATGGGAACAAGCTCAAGCTGAAGTAAAAGAAGCAGCTAAAAAAGAAGCTAGAACAGAAGCCGAAAAAACTAAAAAAGCCGTGAAGAGTATTCAAAATAAAGTTGAAAAAGCAACTTTAGGCGATTTAGGTGCTTTGGCAGAAATTAAAGCAAAATTGAAGGAAGACGAGAACGACGATAAATAGTACTTCTTGATATAAAAGAAAAAAAAGTCTCACTGAAAAGTGAGACTTTTTTTATGGGCATGCACCAATTTTGCCTGCATTTTTGAGTAATGAATAATGCCAATTATGCTCAGTTAAGTTTATTTTATTTTATTTTATTTTATTTTATTTTATTTTATTTTATTTTATTTGTGTAATTTTAGTAATAGTATATTTTTTATTTTATTTTATTTATAGAAAATATTTTTAAGCCAAAGTTGACGGTAAGAATATCCTGGTTTTTAAAACTTTCTGCTATGATTAACCTATCTGTAAAGAAGAATATTTCTATTGCTATTGCAATTATTACCATAACTATAACCGGCTTAAAATTAATAGTATATTCTTTAAATTTATATGCTTATTTTACACCGGAACAAATAGGATATTTTGAACTTAAGTTTATTACTAATTGTTGTTTTTTTCTATCAGGTATTGCTTTGTATATAATCAATACTCCAACGCTTACTACATTTAAAAAATATCTTTTAAACTTTATAGCAATTGTGGTTTTTGGTATTGGGTTTTTTATATTGATTCAATATGGTTTAATTACTATAGCAACAAATGATTTTACAAAGTTTGCATTAGTAAACCCTGCATGGCAAACATGGTTGTTTAATAGAATGAACTCTTTCCCTGCTTATTGCTTTACTATTTTAGGAGTTATTTTGCTTATTATCAATAAAAAAAATTTTCACATTATTGTTCATATTTTAATAGTGTTACTTTTATTTCCTTTGATATTGTTTTTAATAAATTATCTATTTTTTGCAAACATTGTTTTTAAATTTATACCCGGTACAGAAAGTATTAAAATATTATCGGTTCTACTATTCATTTTAATTTGTATCGGCATATTGTATAGTAAGCCGCTTGCATATATAGAAAAATATAGGTTTCAGCAAAAAATTTTCATCTTTTTTACAGTTATTTCTATTTTAGTAATTACAGTTTTTTATGAAATTGAAAAAAACAATTCTTCAGTTATTTCTTCGGAAAAATGGATTGAACATACCAACGAAGTACTGTTAAAAACAAATCAAATACTTATTGGGGCAATTGATATTGAAACAGGCTCAAGAGGGTACACTATTACCGGTGACCCTTTATTTTTAGCTCCTTATTTCGAAGCCAAAAGAAATATTACTATTGCTATTGAGCAATTAAAGCAGTTGGTAAGCGATAATCCTGCTCAGTTACTTCAGGTAGATAGTTTAAATAACTTATTAAACCAAAGTATAGAAGCTCGAAAACAAATAGTTTTAATAAGATCTCAACACAATTTTACTTTTGGCTCAACCAACGCATTACATTATAATGGCAAGGCAATTACCGATAATATTAGGTTGCTTATTAAGCACATTGAAGCGGAGGAATATCGATTACTTGCTAAAAGAACTAATTCCAATGCTATAAGCGTTAAAAATGTAAAAAGCATTATTGCAATATTTAAAGTTATTTTGTTTTTACTGTTACTTACTGTGTTTAT
>JAKAJX010000128.1 GCA_021824855.1 Bacteroidota bacterium
AGTACCTGCACGTAAAATTTGAGTAGGTGCATCCAACCATTTTACTAATAAAGTATTGGGCTCGTGCTGATACCATTCCAAGCCACCCTTTTCTCCGTAGATTCTAATTTTTAAAGCATTCTCTTCACCGACTGCAACTTGCGATGCCATTAAAACGCCGGCTGCACCATTATTAAAGTGTAATAAAATATTGCCATCATCATCTAATGCTCTACCTGTAACCATTGTATTTAAATCGGCACAGAGTTCTGTAATTTGTAAACCGGAAATATATTCGGCTAAGTGAGCAGCATGGGTTCCAATATCGCCCATAGAGCCGCTTTTACCGCTTTTGGTAGGATCTGTTCTCCAAGCTGCTTGAGCATTCCCTTCTTTTTCGGTTAATTTACTTAACCACCCTTGTGGATATTCTACCCAAACTTTTCTAATTTTTCCAAACACACCATCGGCTACCATAGCTCTGGCTTGTTTTACCATTGGATAACCCGAATAGGTATGTGTTAAGCAAAGGGTTAAGCCGGTATCGTTTACTTTTTGTTGTAATTGTTTGGCTTCGTTTAGTGTAAATGCAATGGGCTTTTCTATTACTACATTAAAGCCATGTTCTAAAGCCATCATTGCCGGGGCAAAATGGGCAAAATTGGGCGTTACAATGGTTATAAAATCAATTCGCTTATTTGCGGGTAAACTACTTTCTTTTAAAATCATTTCTTGATAATTCAAATAAATTCTTTCTTCCTCTAAAAAAAGTGATTTACCCGAATCTACCGCTATATCAGGATTAATACTAAGTGCTCCGCATTGTAGTTCAATTAATCCATCCATATTTGTGGCAATGCGATGTACGGCTCCTATAAAAGCATCTTTACCGCCGCCAATCATTCCATATCGTAATTTTCTGTTCATAGCAAATCGTTAAATATAAAAGTTGAACAATAAAAATAGACAAAGAATTGATGATTTAAAATTGAATTGATATTCATCAAAAAATAAATCTTACTGCCAATTGTAGAAATAAAAAATTATTTTTAGTTTCATTTCTTCTATTGCCATAGTACTAAAAAAATTGCTTGTTTATGAAATTTGCCACACGAATTCAGCTTTCGGTAATGATGTTTTTGAATTTTTTTGTTTGGGGTATTTGGTTTGTTACCATGGGTACCTATTTATCGAAAAGCTTACATGCTACTGATGTGCAAAATGGGTTAGCTTATGGAACGCAATCATTAGGTGCCATTATTGCTCCATTTATTATTGGACTAATTGCCGATAAATTTTTTGCAGCTCAAAAAATATTAGGCCTATTGCATATTGCCGGCGCCGGATTAATGTATTATATATCTACCCTAACAGATTTTAATGCTTTTTATCCGGTTATATTGGTTTACATGATTGTGTATATGCCCACTTTGGCATTGGTTAACGCCATTTCATTTAAACAGATGAATAATCCGGAAAAAGAATTTTCTTTTATTCGTGTTTGGGGAACTATTGGCTGGATTGCTGCCGGATTACTTATTGGATGGTTAGCATTAGAACAAAAAAATGCATTAGCCAATACGTTTCGTATTAGTGCTGCTGTTTCTGTAGCATTAGGGCTATTTAGTTTTTCATTACCCAATACACCACCAACCAATACCAATAAAAAAGTTACCATTGGTGAAATAATTGGATTAGATGCTTTAAAATTATTAAAGGATAAAAATTTTTTAATATTCTTTTTATCTTCTTTATTAATATGTATTCCGTTGGCATTTTACTATCAAGAAACCAATGTATTTTTAAATGAAATTAAAGTAGAAGGAGCCGCCGCTAAAATGTCGATGGGACAAATGAGCGAAACGATATTCTTATTTTTAATGCCTTTATTTTTTACCAGATTAGGCGTAAAAAAAATGTTGTTGGTTGGAATGATTGCATGGCTTTTACGTTATCTGTTTTTTGCTTACGGAAATATTAATGAAAGTGCTTGGCTATTATATTTAGGCATTATACTACATGGCGTTTGTTATGATTTCTTTTTTGTTACCGGACAAATTTATACCGATGAAAAAGCCGGCATTGCTATTCGCTCATCGGCACAAGGAATGATAACCTTAGCCACTTATGGTGTAGGAATGCTAATTGGTTTTTGGTTTGCAGGTTTAATAACCGATCATTTTAAAACAACAGATGGACATGCATGGAGAAATATATGGCTAATACCTGCAGCCATTTCGGGTATTTTAATACTGGTATTTGGTATATTATTTAAAGAACCCAAAAAAATTAAATAATTGCCAATGAAAAAACTGCATTCATCTTCTTCTCGCAGAAATGCCATTAAAAATATGGCATTAACCACCTTGGGTTTTATTGCAAGCAGTAACTTAACTTTTGCCGCATCATCGTGCAATACAAAAAAATATACTTCATTAAAAGGAAATATTCATCATGCTGTTTGCAGATGGATATACGATTTTTTATCGATAGAAGAATTATGCTTAACAATAAAACAAATTGGATTTAATGCAATTGATTTAGTTGGACCCAAAGATTGGCCTGTATTACAAAAGCATGATGTATTTAGTTCTATGTGCAATGGTGCCGAAATAAATTTAACCGATGGTTGGAATGATACCAATTTTCATGATACATTAATTAAAAATTATTCCGAATTAATTCCTTTAGTTGCAAAAAATGGATATAAAAATTTAATCTGTTTCAGTGGAAGCAGGAGAGGAAAAGATAATGAAACAGGATTAAAAAATTGTGTAACCGGTTTAAAAAAAATTCTATCCCTTGCAGAAAAAAACAATGTAATAATTCAGATGGAATTATTAAACAGCAAAATAGATCATAAAGATTATATGTGCGATAATCATCAATGGGGCGTTGAACTATGTAAACAAATTGATTCTCCCAATTTTAAATTATTGTACGATATCTATCACATGCAAATTGATGAAGGAGATGTAATAAGAACTATCAATACTTATCATCCCTATTTTGGGCACTACCACACAGGTGGTGTTCCCGGTCGGCATGAAATAGATGAAACACAAGAATTATATTATCCTGCTATTATGAAAGCTATTGTTGCAACAGGTTTTAAAGATTTTGTTGCTCAAGAATTTATTCCAACAGGAAATGATAAAATAGGCTCATTAAAAAAGGCAATTAGTATTTGCGATGTTTAACCAATTTAATAAACCATACACTTTCTTTTAAAGGTTTACATGGTAGGTATTAGTAAATAAATTCAACATCAATCATCAATAGTTAAAATAATTACACTTATGGCAAATCAAACTTTCGATGCAATTGTAATAGGCTCAGGCATTAGTGGTGGTTGGGCCGCCAAAGAACTAACAGAAAAAGGTTTAAAAGTTTTAATGCTCGAGCGTGGCAGAAATGTAGAGCATATTAAAGACTACACCA
Source organism: Bacteroidota bacterium (assembly GCA_021824855.1). GTDB lineage: Bacteria > Bacteroidota > Bacteroidia > Chitinophagales > Chitinophagaceae > JAKAJX01. The sequence continues at coordinate 3,421 of JAKAJX010000128.1, forward strand.
ATACCTCAAAAGACCCTTGGGAACTGGAACATAGAGGAATGACCTCGAGACATTTAGTTGAAGAACATCCTGTATTAAGTAGAGATTATGTTCTTTACGAACCCAATGTGCATTTTTGGGTAAACGAAAAAGATTGTCCTTATACCGAAATAAAAAGATTCGATTGGTTTAGAGGATACCATGTAGGAGGAAGGTCTTTAACATGGGGTCGACAAAGTTACCGTTGGAGTGATTTTGATTTTGAAGCTAATGCAAAAGATGGTATTGCCGTTGATTGGCCTATTCGATATAAAGATCTTGCACAATGGTACGATCATGTAGAAACCTTTGCAGGCGTTAATGGATCAATAGAAAATTTACCCCAATTACCCGATGGCAAATTTTTGCCACCAATGGATATGACTTGCGTAGAAAAAGATGTAGCAGCAAGAATTAAAGCACACTTCAAAGGAAACAGAACCATGATAATTGGCAGAAGTGCTAACTTAACCGCACCCATTCCTGGAAGAACAAAATGCCAATTTAGAAACAAATGCTGGATGGGATGCCCTTTTGGTGGCTATTTTAGTACACAATCATCAACCTTACCGGCCGCACAAGCTACCGGAAATTTAACCCTACGTCCCTTCTCAATCGTTACAAAAATTTTATACGATAAAGACACTAAAAAAGCAAAAGGTGTTGAAGTAATTGATGCAGAAACCAATCAAACTTATGAGTATTACAGTAAAATTGTTTTTGTAAATGCTTCAACCCTAAACTCTGCATGGGTATTAATGAATAGTGCTACAGATATTTGGCCCGATGGATTAGGAAGTAGCAGTGGACAATTAGGTCATAATTTAATGGACCATCATTTAGGCATTGGAGCTTCGGGCATTATGGAAGGTTATGAAGATAAATATTATTATGGCAAAAGACCCAATGGCATTTATATTCCTCGATACAGAAATTTATTTGGAGAAAAAAGAGACTATTTACGCGGATTTGGTTACCAAGGCGGAGGCCATAGAGATGGATGGAATAAAGAAATTGCAGAATTTAATGTAGGCACTGCTTTTAAAGAATCGCTAACAGAACCCGGCAATTGGAGTATGGGAATTGGTGGATTTGGAGAAATGTTACCCGATTACTCTAACAAAATATCTCTCGATAAAAATAAAAAAGATAAATGGGGGCTACCTGTTTTGGCAATTGATTGCGAGCTGAAAGAAAATGAACTAAAAATGCGGAAAGATATTTTAACCGATGCCATTGAAATGTTAGAAATAGCAGGCGTTAAAAACGTAAAAGGACATGAGGGCGATGGTACACCGGGAAGAGGCATACATGAAATGGGCACAGCAAGAATGGGAAACAGCCCTAAAACATCGGTATTAAACCAATGGAATCAAGTATGGGATGCAAAAAATGTTTTTGTAACCGATGGCGCTTGTATGACTTCGGCATCTTGTGTTAATCCTTCATTAACTTATATGGCATTAACAGCCCGTGCTGCTAATTATGCGGTAGAAGAATTAAAAAAGGGAAATTTATAATTAACCTAACATCAACTACTAAAAAATATTTTATGAACCGAAGAGAACTGATAAAAATAATTACACTGGCAACCGGTGGTGCACTTATTGGTGGCGAATTTTTATTAAGCGGTTGCAAAAATAAAAATGCCGGAAAAGGATTATTATTTTCTGCCGATGAAATTGCTTTTTTAGATGAAGTAGCAGAAACTATCATTCCCAGAACCAATACACCCGGTGCTAAAGATGCAGAAGTTGGAAAATTTATGGACCTGATTGTACACGATTGTTATGAAGAAAAAAATCAGAAAATATTTAAAGAAGGTATCAATCAATTAAACGATGTGTGTAACAAGCAATTTAATACCTCGTTTATGCAATGTACCAAAGAACAACGCGAAAAGGTTTTGATTGAAATAGATAAAGTTGCAAAAGAATATCAACAAAAGAAAAAGAAAGAAGACCCTCCTTATTACTATACCATGATAAAACAACTAACTTTATTTGGATATTTTACTTCAAAACCGGGTGCCACACAAGCATTACGTTACATAGCTGTTCCCGGAAAATGGGATGGTTGTGTGCCATATACAAAAGGCGAAAAGGCTTGGGCATAAAAAATATTTCATCCATTTCTTAAAACAAAAATTATGTCAAACTCAAGAAGAGCATTTTTAAAATTAGGAGGTTTAGGTGTATTAGGTTTAACTACACCTATTAAAAAACTATCCTCCGCTTTTATGCAAGAAAATTTCTTTCATAAAAAAGCCTCTAATTATGGCATTCAATTATGGACCGTAAAAGAAGATATGGCCGCCAATGCCAAAGAAACTTTAAAAAGTATTGCATCGGATGGTTATGGCTTTATTGAAAGTTTTGAAGGCAAACAAGGAATGTTTTGGGGAATGAATTATAAAGAATTTAAAAAATATTTAGACGATTTACATATAAAAATTGTTTCGAGTCATTGCGATATTAATAAAGATTTTGAACGAAAAGCCGAAGAAGCTGCAGCTATTGGAATGAGCTATTTAATTTGCCCTTGGAAAGGACCTCAAAAAACTATTGATGATTTTAAACGCATTGCAGATGACTTTAATACAAAAGGAGAAATTTGCAGAAAAAATGGTATTCGCTTTGCTTATCATAATCACGATTATTCTTGGAAACCTTTAGACGGCGAAATACCACAAGAAGTAATGATGAATAATACTGATAAAAACTTAGTAGATTTTGAAATGGATATTTATTGGGTTGTTGCAGCAGGAGTAAACCCCGAAACCTATTTAAAAAAGTACAAAGATCGGTTTAGATTATGCCATGTAAAAGATTTAACCAAAACAGCAAACGGCAACCACGAATCTTGCATATTGGGTAAAGGAACTATCGATTATACATCTATAATTCATGCTGCAAAAGAAAATGGTGTGCATTATTTTATTGTTGAACAAGAAGCATTTACCGGAACTAACCCATTAGAAAGTGCCAAAGCCGATGCAGAATATATGCGTAAGTATACATTCTAAAATTGAAAAATAGTATTGCTTTTATTTTCAGTTATTAAATATCCCCCAACTGAGGCCGTATTACAATTTCTTCTACACAAGCGTTAAAAGATAATTGTGATGCGGCTTTTACCATTTTGGCAATATCCTTTACTTCCATTATTCTTTCTTCCAAAACGCCGGTTCCGCTCCAACTATCTGTATAAACTGCTCCCGGCATTACAGCAGTTACTTTAATACCATACGGCTTTAGTTCTTCTCTTAAATTTTTACTAAACCCTAATAATGCAAATTTGCTAATACTATAACTACCTCCATTTGAATAGGCTTGTAAAGATGCAATAGAACAAATATTAAAAATATGTCCTTGCTTATTTTCTTTCATTTTTGCAACAAGCAATTTTGTTAAGTAATAGGCACTGTATACATTGGTTTCCATCATCATTTCTAAAGTGGTATCATCTTCGGTACAAATAGAACCTGCAACAAACTTACCGGCATTATTAATTAAAATATCGGTTGTGCCAAAACTATTACACCAATTAGCAAATGCAATAACTTCTTGCTTATTACGCATATCGGTTTTTTTGTAATGAATATTGGCAGATGGATATTGCTGTTGCAATTGCATAGCGGTTTGCCTTAAAACATCTTCATTTCTTGCACATAATAATAAAGTATTTTGCTCGGCAAATATTTCGGCAAATGATTTTCCCAATCCTTTAGATGCTCCTGTAATAACAATTATCATACAAAAAATTTAGAGATACGAAGTACGATTTTTTTTTGATTCAATATTTTAAATGTTAGCTCGTATTTTCGGCAAATGAAATACAAACATTTATTTTTTGATTTAGATCATACACTATGGGATTTTGAAATGAATGCGAAAGAAACTTTACATGATTTATATACATTGAATAACTTAAATGAAAAGGGAGTTACCGATTTTGAAATATTTTTTAAATGGTACAGTTATCATAACGAAAAACTATGGGACAGATATACAAAGGGTTTTATTAAACAAGATGAATTAAGGTGGAAACGTATGTGGTTGGCTTTATTAGATTTTAAAATTGCCAATGAAGCATTATCTAAAAAACTGTCGGTAGAATTTTTAGAATTATTGCCTTCTAAAAAAAATCTTTTCCCTTATACCATAGAAATTTTAGAATACTTACTTAACAAAGGATATAAAATGCATTTGGTAACTAATGGCTTTGAAACTGTGCAATACAACAAAATACACAACAGCAATTTGCAAAAATATTTTATTGAAGTAATTACATCAGAAGGTTGTAATAGCTTAAAACCAAATAAAGAAATATTTGAGTTTGCTTTGCAAAAAGCAGGAGCACTGCAAGCTGAAAGTATTATGATTGGCGATAATTTAGATGCAGATATTCGTGGAGGAATGAATGCAGGATTGGATACAATTTTTGTAAATCATTTAAATGTAAAACCCACCATACAGGCCACTTACACAATTTTTCACTTGCAAGAGTTAGAAGTAATTTTATAAGTTTATTATTTAATTCCAGCTTGCTAAAACAGTAACACCGCCTTTAACTTTTTGGTTTAAATTTACCTTAACTGAAGAAGTTAATGGAATTAGAATATCAACACGGCTACCAAATTTTATGAATCCAAACTCATCGGTTTGTTGAATCATTTGTCCAACCGATGTGTAGTTACAAATTCTTTTTGCTAATGCACCTGCAATTTGCTTATATAAAATAATGCCAAAATTATTTTTTACGGCTACACTCCATCTTTCATTTTCGGTAGAACTTTTAGGATGCCATGCTACCAAATATTTTCCTTTATGATATTGGCTATATATTACCTCGCCACTTACGGGATTTCTATTAACATGAACATTGGCAGGACTCATAAATACACTTATCTGAATGACTTTAGTTTTAAAAAACTCTTCATCAAATGTTTCTTCAATAACTACCACTTTACCATCGGCAGGAGCAATAATTTGATGATTGTTAACCGTTAATACTCTTGAAGGAATACGAAAAAATGAAATAATAAATAATAATAGCAATAATGTAACTATAAAAATTAAAATAGTTAGCCAACTAAAAGTGCCACTAATAAAAGTAAAAGAAATAATATTTAATGCCCCAAATAATAAAGCCGAAATTCCAATGGTTCTATATCCTTCTCGATGAATAGTCATACTTATTAATTATTGAGCAACAAATGTACATACAACCAAACAAATGGTGTAGCTAATAATAAAGAATCGAATCTGTCTAAAAAACCACCATGCCCCGGCATAAAATTGCCACTATCTTTTACATTAGCCATTCGTTTTAATTTACTTTCTATTAAATCGCCAATTGTACCAATTACAGCAGCAATAGCTGCAATTACCATCCAAGTACTCATTGAATAATAAGAAGCAACGGGCACAATTTTACTTAGC
>JAKAJX010000280.1 GCA_021824855.1 Bacteroidota bacterium
TTCCGATCTTTATCAGAATGCCTACCGGTGCCGGTGTTGGCGCAGGCCCATTTCATTCTCAAAGTAATGAAGCATGGTTTACACATGTTCCCGGATTAAAAGTAGTTTATCCTTCAACACCTGCAGATGCTAAAGGATTATTAATTGCAGCCATCAACGATCCTAATCCTGTTCTTTTTTTTGAACATAAAGCTTTATACAGAAGCATTAGCGAACAAGTTTTAGATACTTATTACGAAACAGAAATTGGCAAAGCAATAACTGTTCAATCGGGCAATGACATTTCAATTATTACTTATGGCATGGGTGTTCATTGGGCAAAAGAATATGCACAAAATAATACCGAAATAAGTATTGAAATTATTGATTTAAGAACATTACAACCATTGGATTATACTGCTATACAACAAACAGTTGCCAACACAGGAAAAGTATTGATATTACATGAAGATACTTTAACCGGTGGTATTGGCGGCGAAATTAGTGCATGGATAAATGAACATTGTTTTGAACTATTAGATGCTCCGGTTATGCGATGTGCCAGTTTAGATACACCCATTCCATTTAATACAGATTTAGAGAAGAATTTTTTAGCTAAATCAAGATTAAATAATTATGTACAAAAGCTACTACATTATTGATTCAATATTTTTTTATTACTTTCGCAGAAATTCAAACGGTGCCTGCCTGTTGATAAAAGATTTATTTATTCACTAATAAACCTAAAAAACATGGCAACTCAAGATGAAAAAATAAGAACCGCCTGCTTTCAAGCTTTTGAAACATTTCAAAAAATAGGCGATCCTAAAAATGACGAAATTCAGTCTAAATTAGAATTCGTTGTAGGAAGTTATGATTATGATAAAAATCCTATTGGCTTATATGAAATAGGAAAATTAGCCCTACCTAAATTAACTAAAATCAAAGAAAAAAATTCGAAATTGGTAACCAAGAAGTTATTAACCGATTTAGAAAAAGCCTTAAAAGCTTAATGCAATTTTTTTGAAGCCATGTTATTTATTTAATATGGCTTCAATTATTTTCATTAGCTTTTAAAACTCTAATCAAGTTTTCGCCCAATATTTTTCTTACATCTTTTTTACTATAGCCCTTATCTAATAGTGCTTTAGTAATTAGCGGATAAGTAGTAACATCATTTAATTGCTGTGGAGGAGATTCTATTCCATCAAAGTCAGAACCAATACCAACGTAGTTTACTCCCACCAATTTAGCAATGTAATCAATATGCTCAATTAGTAGATTAAAAGGTGCACGCATTAACGCAACCTCATCGGCATATTTGGCAAATAAGTAATCATCTGCAAAATATTTTTCCGGATTTATTTTTAACAAAGAATCTAATTCTGCCTGATGCTTTTTTTCAAAAACTTCTTTTCGTTTATTGTAATTACTATCTATAAATCCTGAAAAGAAATTTACTTGAATTACGCCTCCATTTTGGGCAATTGCTTTTATTTGATCATCTTTTAAATTTCTAAAAACCGGACAAATAGCATATACACTGCTATGAGAAGCGATAAGCGGTTTTGTGGTGGTATGCATAACATCCCAAAATGTTTGCTCGCCTACATGACTTACATCTACCATCATCCCAATATCGTTCATGTGTTTTACAATTTGTTTACCAAAATCGGTTAGTCCTTTATGTTGCAAGTTTTTTCCACTTGTTTCATCCATAGCACTTGTTGCCCAATTGTTTGAATTATTCCAAGTAAGTGTTATATACCGCACACCTCTATTATAAAAACTATCTATCTTATTAATATCATCTTCAATCATGTGGCCACCTTCTACACCAAACATTGCAGCCATTTGATGGTGCTTAATAGCCTGTAATGCTTCTTTGGTATTATATACAATTTTTATTGCTGTATTATTTCGTTTAGCTACAGCATAAACAGTATCAATCATTCTATTAGCATATTGATACGGATTTTTTTGTAGCCCATCGCACCAAACCGAGAATAATTGCCAATCAACTCCACCTTGCTTAAACCGCACTAAATCGGAATGTGTTTTTCCTTTTAAATCTTCATCAAAACTATACCCTTTAGTAAGGCACTGCTCTAAAATATCATTGTGCGTATCTACTAAAATTGATTTATAATGAAAAGAAAGATAATCTTGTGCCAATAAGTTGGCAACACCAAAAATGAGCATTGTTAAAGTTGAAACTATTGCCTTCATATATTGGTTTTTATTTTGCGGTTATAATAATCTGTACTTAAAATGAATTTATTATGGTGAAATACTTATTGCACTAACTATATAACTATTGAAAGTAGCAATTTTTATTTATGCATAAAGCTTTTGCAAAACAAAAAATACATGTTCTCTTATTTTGTTATTAATTAATTTTTTTTTTCAAAATATTCTCTATAAAGATTTGTATCTTGAAGCAATAAGTAGCCAATGAAAAAAGAGTTAATAAATATTGCAATAGTTGATGATCATCAAATTATAATTGATGGCATAGTTGCTTTATTAAATAATCACGCTACTATAAAAATCATGTTTTCTACCACATCGCCATTAGCATTAATTGATTTTTTGAAGAAGAACAATAATGGCATAGATATAGTGATTACAGATATTTTAATGCCAAACATGAATGGATTGTTACTTGCAAAAACTATTAGACAAGAATTTCCGGCAATAAAAATTATTGCATTAAGTATGAATGGTGAAGGCTTAATTGTTAATTCGTTAATTGAAGATTCTAATATTTCGGGCTATATTTTAAAGAATACAGGTAAAACAGAACTGATAACTGCAATTGAAAAAATTTCAGCAGGTGGCATTCATTTTAGCGAGGAAGTTTTAATAGAATTAACGAAGTTTAGAAAAGTAAAAGAAGAAGAAATTAGATTAACACATAGGGAAATAGAAATAGTTAAGCTAATTGAAAAAGAATATTCGAATACAAAAATTGCAAAAACACTTTTTATTAGCGAAAGAACTGTTGAAACGCATCGAAAAAATATTTTTAGAAAAACACAAACCAATAATGTTATTGGCTTAATAAAATATGCCTATCTGCACAACCTCATTCAGTAACATTTATTATTAGCATAGTAAAAAAATTACTACAAATATTTTAGCCTATTTCTTTATAAAATACCCTTATGCGGGTATTTTATAATTTATTACTTGTTCTATTTTCACAAATAAAAAATGCATGAAATACCTAATTAAATTGTATATCATTATTATTATCATTAACCTAACAATATTTGCTATTGCACAACCCACTAAATCACCTCTTACAAGCTCACCAAAAAAAACTACTAACAACTTAAATATTGATTTAAAAGATGCTCGTGATCTGTACAGTAGTGCACACTATAAAGAAGCATTACTCAAAATAAATTCTTACCTAACCAACAAGCCTAAAGACACCTCTGCTATAATTTTAAAATCTTTATGCTTTTCGCAGTTAAATAAACACCAGCAATCTATTAACTTTATTAAAAACGAATTTCCTAACAAAATTATTTCCGCAAAATATATTGCAGAAATAGGATATCAACTATTTAAACAAAGTACAGATACAATAGGAAGTATATTACTGATATATGGAAATAGTGCATTAAAAATGAACCCCAAAAATGCATTGGCCATATCAATTAACGGTTTGGCTTTTATTGATAAAAATGAATATGATACAGCATTATTTTATGCAAAAAAATTAAAAGAATTAATTACAACAGACGACAAGCTTAGATTAAGCATTAACTATATCAGCATTTTATTTGATGCGGGAAAAAAGCAAGAAGCTATTTCATTTGCTCAAAAATATATTACCGATTACCCTAATGAAGCAGGCATGTATCATGTACTTATTCATTGTTTGGTTTCGAACTTACAATATAATGAAGCATTGACTGTTTTAGAAAATAAAATAAAAATAGAGCCCGAGTATATTTCAGATTTAAAATTGAAGTATGAAATACATAAAAAAATGGGCAATAAAAATGCTATGTGCAGCGATGCGGAATTACTATACAACGCCGGCGAATCGTTTTATTTAGGCTATGGATGTCCGTGGGCTTCTAAAGTATTTTCCTTGTCGCAAGGAGATAGCTTACGTTATCAAGTAATTACACCATCTGCAAATTATGATTTCAATATTCGCATTACATCATTCAATATAGAAAATAAAATTTCATTTTTTTGGAACATGGGTAATAATCTATCCGGAAAATTATCCATGTTGGAAGAATCATTAACAAATGCAAAAGAACAAAAATCGTATTATACCCAAAGCGATACAAATGTGAACTTAGTAAATAGCACTAGTGCATGGGTAAGCAAGAAAATATTTAATGATTTAGTAAATACAGGCACTACATTTTATAACATTAGCGGTACTGAAAAAAAGTTTATTGCATTAACAGAAAAAGAGGAAAATGATGAACTAACGACTAATAATGAGGATTATTTTATGGGCGAAATTGTAATAAGCGGAAAATCTTATTTTGTACCTTTTATTCATGCAAGAAGTGAAGATAAAACCGAAAATATTTGGATACTAAACAATCCTTCCAACCCATTAATATTAAAGATGAAATTAGGATGGGAAATTAAATTAAACTCTGTAAACTAATTTAACTTATTATGCAATTAAAAAACTTAATTACTTTATTCATAATTGCAGAACTATCCGTTTCATGCCATACCCATTCAAACTCGGGTATTCACTACATTGATACAAGTAAATTTTTAATAGATACAGTGTATAAAAATGTACTAATCGGGAATAGAAAATATTCAATTTACATTGTTCAAAACAAACTCAATAGCCAGCAAAATCAATTATTAAATAACAATAAAAAATTATTAGCAATAAGTATTTTAGATGTGCAAACTCAAGAAGAAAAATATTTTAAGCTATTAGATACTAAAGAAATTAATACCGAATTTATTACAGAATTACACAAATTAGGAAATGCCTCTACTGATGGAAAAGGTGCAGTAATTTTTTCAGTTATTACCTACTATGGCGGTTCAGGATCTACTAGAACAACCTATCTTATTAAAAATATTGGCAACAAATTTTTCTTACAAAAGATATTTACCGTTGAAGATGAATTAAGTTATTCGTTAGAAAATATTAAAAACAATTCTCTTCTTTTAATGGAAGGCATTTGGAATATGGAAGAGGTTGAAACGCATTTTTCCGATCACAGAATGAATGTGAAAAAATATTTTATAACTGAGGATACCGCATTATTACAAAATTCTTTTACCACATTATATAAATATCCCGTAATTGATAATGATAGCAGTGCTTTAGTGGTTGTGAAAAAAATGAAATTAAAAGAAAATGGATTAAGGAAAAAAATAGATTACTAATATTTTTTTGTATACGGAACATGAATACTAACCACTGTGCCATTATTTATTCTCGAATCCCATTCAACATTCCCACGCAAAAAAGCAATTCTTGATTGAATATTTTTTAACCCAATTCCATCGTTATTTTCTAATTCGTTAAAAGAGAATCCTTTCCCATTATCCTCAATTATAACATTAATAATTTCATCTTCCTGAACAATAGAAATATCTAATTGTGTTGCCTCGGCATGTTTAACTACATTATTCACCAATTCTTGAATTACTCTATATAAAATAGCTTTTGTGTTTCTATCTATGCTATCATCATGTAAATTAAAATAAGAATTTACTGTAAGAGAAGTATTTTCTACATTGTATAAAAAAGTTCGAACGGCGTTTGTAAATCCAGCTTCAAAGATTGCATTAGGCATCATATTGTGCGATATTGTTCTTATTTCTTTACAACTTTCACTTACTAACTTAATTACTTTATTAAACTGCTCACGATATCTATTATCGGTAAAAAATATTTCAGTTTCAATAGCACTTAAATTCATCATTGCCGAGCTCATCATCTGCCCAATACCATCGTGCAAATCGCTACCTATTCGCTTTCGCTCGTTTTCTTCAGCTTCCACTACTGCCAGTGCTGCTTTTTCTTGTTGTTTTATTATTATGGCTTGTATTTCATTTTTTTCTTTCAGCTTATACCGCTTATAGAGTAAAACAATTAATATTATTATGAAAAGAACAAGTATTGAAGTACTTGAAAACAAATATTTAAGTAGCGTAATTCTATTTTCTTGTTCCAAAATTTTTTGTTCTTTTTGGGCATTTTCGTACTGAGCATTAAGTGTTTCTATTTCTTTATTTTTTTCAACTGTATAAAGTAAATCATTGAGTTCTTTACTCTTTGAAAAATAATCTAAAGCTTTTAAATAATTTCCTTTCTTTTTTTCAATGTTAGATAATTCGTTATAGTTATTAGATTCGAGCTCTATATATTTCAATCTTGATGCCAGTCTATTACTTTCTACAAAATATTTAACCGCTTTTACTAAATCGCCTTTCTTAGTCATAGCCGTACCCAAATCGGAATAAGTGATAGCAATTGAGAAGGAATCTTTTAATTGTTGCCTTATTCTCAATGCTCTTAATAAATACTCTTCAGCACCCGAGTAATTTTTTTGAACAATATATATACCCGCAATATTGCTAAGCGAATACGAAACACTTAAAGAATCGCCAATATGTTTTGCTAAATTTAAAGAAGCTCTGTAACGATGTAATGCTTCTTTATAATTTTCTAAATACTCGTATACTACACCAGATTCATTTAAAATCATTGCTTCTCCCGAAGTATCCTGTAAAGATTTATAAATACTATTTGCCTTATCGTAATTTTCAATTGCTTTTATATAGTTCTTCATCTTCCTATATAACTTAGCCAATTCGTTATATGCAGGAGCTAAATTTTTTTTATCATTATTTCTCTGAAGTATATTAATAGATTCGTAAAAATATTTTGCAGCAATATTATAATCCCCTTTTAAGTAATAAGCAATTCCTATATGCACTTTAATTTGAGCAATACTTATGGAATCTATATTTTGCCTGGCTATGCCTATTGCTTTATTGCCAATAATAATAGCCGAATCGAAATTATTTGTTTCATAATATTTTAAAAGTATTAGTGCACATTGCATGCGTCCGTTATAATACTTCCCATTCACAACCACTTTCTGTAAACTATCAATATTAATTTGCGAAAAACAAATTAATCGAAACAAGAAAATAATGGCAAAAAAGAAAAAAGATTTCATGAAATACTGTTTAATCAATTATTAATTAAAATACCATTTTCATGGTATTGAATTTAAATAATACACTTTGTATTTTCACTTACTAACACTAATGCGTTTTTATGAAAATAAATTTATTGATAGTAAGTATCTTCCTTCTGCTTCTTACTGCCTGCACAAGTAATGAAATAGCAAACAGCAAAGATGTAAATCAAAATAAAATATACATTAAATATACAATAAAGTATATTGAAGGAAATACTCTGGCTGATGTAAAAGCACAATTCAGATTCGCAAGCTATAGAGGAACAACTCTGATATTAAATCCTCCATCAACCATTTTATTAGACAATAAACCACTTAAAGCAGAAAGAAATTATTTTAGTGGTGCCTATTACACAATATCTCCAGAAATAAAAAACCTTTTGGGACTGCATTATTTTACGCTCACCTTGGGCAATAGTAAACCATACAAAGAAAGTTTTGTTTTTGCACCATTTACAATGAACGATACTATGATAATAACTGCTTCTAAAAAATCTGATTTAATAATTAGCTATAAAGGACTTCAGGAAGGCGATGTTATTTCTATTACTATTAAAGATACTTCAGAAGCTACAGAAAATTTATACCTCGAAAAAATAATTAAATCTGGAGAAATAATAATAACAGCTCAAGAATTACAACAATTAAAATCTGGCACCATTTATATTATTACTCAAAAAAATGAAATTCACAACTTAACCAACTCTACAGAAAATATTGGCAGCATTGAAATAAACTATTTACTAAAAGAAAAAACAATACTATTAAAAGATTAATTTATCAATCAACATAATTTTAGTTCTGTTCAAAAAAAATAAAAACCACTCATTTTTGTTACTAATAAAAAATAAGTACAAAAAGCAGCATCATAGCTAATACTTTTATCAATGGCCAAAGTAATAGTATTAAAAGTCCTACCCCTACAACAATTAAAAGAATGTAAGGCCATTTAATTTTTCTTTTTCCTCTACTACTCGAAATTGCTTTTAGCGAAAATTTATACTGCAATTTTTTAAATTGTCGTTTGCCATATTTAATAGCAATCACACTTGTCAACGCACTTGCCATTAATATGGAGTTAGCAGTATTAATGCTTATAGGTTGCTCCAATTTTAAATTATTTGTATCAGTTAGTGTTTCTGCTTTTTGATGAGTAATAATTTTTTTATTAACAGCTTGTGTAGTTAGCATAACTATCTATTTTAATTCTATCAAAAATAGATTTCTACTTAAACCTCAAAATACCCTACATACGGTATTTTTAAATAGCCTTGCATCTTTAATTTTAATTTTCAAAGAAATGACAGCAAAAAAAATTTCTATAGTAGCTGTAACAATAATTATTGCTTGTACTTACTATCTATTTGTAAAAAAATATTTATTGGCAACTAATTTTATTGGCATAGTATTACAAACACTTTCTATTGCATTAATAGCATGGTCTAGGTTTACTTTTGGTATCAGAAGTTTTCATGCTGCTGCAAATACAACAAAAGGAAAACTTGTAACAACAGGACCATATAAATGGCTACGGCATCCTGTTTATGCCGGTGGTTTTTATTTTATATGGACAGGCATTGCATTTCATTTTAATTTCTTCTCAATAATTGCAGGAACTCTACTAACAATTGCAATAGTTTGTAGAATTATAGCTGAAGAATTTTACTTGAAAAAAAC
>JAKAJX010000063.1 GCA_021824855.1 Bacteroidota bacterium
CTGATCTAGTTGGCATGCACAATAGCGAAAGTGCAGAGGCTAAGATAAATTTTGTATTCATAATCGATAATTTTTGTGTACGAAATTTTTAGTAGATCAAATGTAAGAAAGATTTTGAAATACGAAAACCTTCGGAAATGTTAAATGATGAATGGTAATAATCAAAAAAAATCGAAACCCAAGAGAATACCGTTTATAATAACAATTGTACTTTATGAATTACTTGCTGCAAATTACTCGCATCCTGTCCGCCGGCTGTAGCCAGTGTTTTTTGCCCACCGCCGCCACCTTTGATTATAGGAGCAATATATTCTTTAATAATTTTTGGAGCTTCTAAGTTTTTTTCATTCACCACACTATCACTTAATAATACCACTACATTGGCTTTGCCATTTATATTGGCTGCAAGAACCACCAAATACTTTTCGCCCAATTCAGTTTTCATATCAAAACAAAGTTTCTTCAATTGATCGGCATTACTTACATCAACTATTTCGCCAATAAAATTGATATGATTAATGGATTGTATTTTAGTCATTAACTCTTGTTCAATAGATAAGAGTCGTTTGGCTATTATACTTTCAAATTGTTTTTCTACTTCTTGCTTTTCGTTCACCAGTTTTTCAACCGATTTAAAAGCATCTTTTGTTTTAAGCAGATTATTTATTTCTTTTAGCTGATGAATATATTCGTTAACATATTCTAAAGCTCCATTACCTGTTAAGGCTTCAATTCGACGAACGCCCGCTGCTACAGCAGTTTCGGCAATAATTTTAAATAAGCCCATTTCACCGGTATTGACCACATGTGTTCCTCCACAAAGTTCAACGGAATAATTTGCATCCATCATTACTACACGCACAACATCGCCATACTTTTCGCCAAACAAAGCCATAGCACCCAATTTTAATGCTTCTTCTTTAGGCAATTGTTTAATAACAACAGGTATATTTTCACGAATTTTTTCATTCACTATTTTTTCTACTTCAGCCAATTCCTCGTCGGTAACTTTAGCAAAATGCGAAAAATCGAAACGTAAATATTCGTTGTTTACTAAACTGCCTTTTTGTGCAACATGCTTGCCCAATACCTTACGCAATGCGGCATGCAGCAAATGTGTGGCAGAGTGATTATAAGTGGTAAATATTCTTTTTTCTTCATCAAAACTTGCTACAACAGTTGCTTCAACATTAGAAGGAAGTGTATCGCTGTAATGAATAATTAAATCATTTTCTTTCTTTGTATCGTGAATAATTAATTCCTGATTGTTCATTATCAGTTTTCCTGTATCGCCCACCTGACCGCCACTTTCGGCGTAAAAAGGCGTTTCAATTAATACAATTTGATAGTATTCTTTTCCTTTTGCTTTTACCTTTCTGTATTTATTAATTTGAGTAGAAATATTATTCTGCGTATAGCCTACAAAACCTTTTACAGCAATATCGTTTACTATTACCCAATCTTCTGTATCTATTGCTGTGGCTGAACGAGAACGATTTTTTTGTTGTTGCATTTCTGCTTCAAAACCTGCTTCATCAACACTTAAATTATTTTCTTGAGCAATTAGTCTTGTAAGGTCAATAGGAAAACCATAGGTGTCAAAAAGTTCAAAAGCACTTTTTCCATCTATACTATTTTTACTAGATGAAATAATATCATCTAACTTTTTTAAGCCTTTATCTAATGTTCTTAAAAATGCTTCTTCTTCTTCATGAATCACTTTTACAACAAAATCTTCTTGTGCTTTCAATTCAGGAAAAACATTAGCAAATTGATTTGCCAACACCGGTACTAATTGTTGCAGCAAAGGTTTTTTATAATCTAAGTAAGAGAAATAATAACGTACTGCACGTCTTAAAATTCTTCTAATAACATATCCTGCACCTGTGTTGTTAGGTAACTGTCCATCAGCAATGGTGAAACAGATAGCACGTATATGGTCTGCTAAAACCCTAAAAGCTATGGCTTGTTTGCTATCGCCAAAGTCATAAGTTTTACCGGTTATCTTTTCCACTTCATGTATTGTGCCAGTAAAAATATCGGTATCGTAGTTAGATTTTTTATTTTGAATAACACGCACCAATCTTTCCAAACCCATTCCGGTATCTACATGTCTTGCCGGCAACTCTTCAAGTGTTCCATCTTTTTTTCTATTATATTGAATAAATACATTATTCCATATTTCTATTACTTGTGGATGATCTTTATTTACCAAATCGCGTCCGGCAATTTGTTGTCTTTCTTCATCTGGCCTTAAGTCCACATGAATTTCGCTACAAGGACCACAAGGACCAGTATCTCCCATTTCCCAAAAATTATCTTTCTTATTTCCAAAAATAATTCTGTCATCAGGTACTAACTTTCTCCATTCTTTTAATGCAATTTTACTTGGAGGCAAATTTTCTTTTTCATCACCTTCAAAAATACTCACATACAATCTATCAACAGGAATTTTATATACTTCGGTTAATAATTCCCAACTCCATGCAATAGCTTCTGCTTTAAAATAATCGCCAAAGCTCCAATTACCGAGCATTTCAAACATGGTATGATGATAGGTATCAACACCTACTTCTTCCAAATCGTTATGCTTACCACTCACACGCAAACATTTTTGTGTATCGGCAACACGCTTAAATTCTGATTGGCTATTTCCTAAAAAATAATCTTTAAACTGGTTCATACCTGCATTGGTAAACAACAATGTAGGATCGTTTTTTACCACAATAGGAGCTGAAGGAACAATTTGATGCTGTTTAGCTTTAAAAAAATCTAAAAATTGTTGTCTTATTTGGGCACTCGTCATCATAACTCAAAAAAAATTTTATAAAATGTTTGCTTCGATAAAAACTATCTTTGACCGCCTAAATTTAAAAGCCTCAAAGGTAAGGGGTAAGTGCGATAAGTTATCAGTTGTGAATGATAAGAAATAAGTAGAAATTGTTTTATCTATATTCTTTAAAACAGTTCTACAACTAATAAGGCATACGTTGTATTATGGCAATGAAGAAAGTAAAATATTTTTATAACACGCATACACTTAGGTTTGAAAAGTGGGAAACTCCCTTGCGTGTACAAATATTACGTGTATTTGGCTTTGTTGCTGCCTCGATAGTTACAGGAATTATTATTGTTTTAATAGTGTTTAGATATGTTGATAGCCCTAAAGAAAAAATACTACGCCAAGAGAATTACGACCTAAAAGAAAACTACTCGGTATTACAGGAAAGAACCAAACAATTAGAATTAAAAATGGCAGAATTAGAAAATAGAGATAATACGGTATACCGATCTATTTTCGAAGCATCGCCTATACCCGATAGTGCCAGATTAAAAGATATTGAATCCAAAAAAGAAGTTAGCTTGGTACAAAGCATTGGCCAAACAGAATTGGTTAACGGATTAACACAACAACTTAATACACTTTCGTTACAAGTAGCCTATCAGGAAAAAAGTTATGTTGCTATTACCAACATGCTCAATAATAAAGAAAAATTATTACTGGCTATTCCATCCATTCAACCGGTAAGCAATAAAAGATTAGACAGAATTGGAAGTGGATTTGGCTATAGAATTGATCCTATTTATAAAGATAGAAGATTGCATAAAGGGCTCGATTTTACAGCTCCATTAGGAACACCTATTTATGCAACCGCCGATGGAACAGTTCGCGAAGCAGGTTTTGCAACAGATGGTTATGGCAATAAGGTTGTAATTAATCATGGTTATGGCTACGAGACTTTATATGGCCACATGTATAAAGTGAAGGCAAAAGTTGGACAAACAGTAAAAAGAGGCGAAGTAATAGGATATATTGGAAGTACAGGTAAAAGCACCGGCCCACATTGCCATTACGAGGTACACAGAAATGGAGTGCCTGTAGATCCTATTTATTATTTTTATAACGATCTCACTCCTGCTCAGTTTGATAGAATTTTAAAATTAGCTGCAACCGCCAACCAAAGTTTTGATTAATCATTTACCTATTTTCTGTTGCTTTGCAGTTTATTTACTTTAAACTTTACCATTGGATCCTAAGATTAGAGCATATTTTATTAGAATACTGAATACTATTTCATTTGTAATATTATGGATGATTATTAACCTTACTGCCGGTATTAAATTCAATCTTGCATTTATAGAAAATACACTTACAATTGGCAATGTTTTATTTTATATATGGGTAATTATTAGCTTAGGATTATTATTATGGCGTTTGTATAAAATATGGCATAAACCTTTGGATATAGAATTTTAGTTTAACTGCTATGATCTACTATAATTTTCCATTCCCCATCTATTTTTTTAAACAATAAAGTATATACTCCTCCTGCATTACCAATGCTTCGGTGTAAATTCCATTTACCAATTACAAAATAATAATTACTTGAAAGTTTTTTTACCATCTCAATTTCAAAACTTAATTTCCCCATTACTACCGTATCGGGATATGCTTTTTTATAATTCTCCAAAGCATTGGCATATCCATATACCGGGCCCGATTTTCCAATAAATATAAGGCTGTCGTTATGCCAATATCCACTCATAAACTTATTTAAATTACCGTTATTCCACTCCTTTGTTTGTTGGCTTAATATATTTCTAATCATTTGTTCTTCTTTACCTTGAGTCAAACCATGTAGACTTACACTAATAAATACAGAGAGAAAAATATATTTCATACAAAATAATTTACAGTTTCATTAAAACTCATTCAGCAGTACTTACTTTTTTAGCTCGCAGCATTTCGCGTTTATGAGGTGGCCCTTGTAATTTTTCTACTTTAAATCCTGCCGCCAACATAGCTCTACGAACATCTCCTTTACTGCAATAAGTTACCAAAACCCCATTCTCTTGCAACCAAGCATATACATTTTCAAAAATGCTTTTTGTCCATAATTCGGGTTGAGCCGATGGTGCAAAAGCATCATAATAAATTAAATTAATTGGTTGAAAATTTTTATACTGAAAAATAGATTGTTTGGTTTTATGCAAAATAAAATACTCGTTCAATACAACATCTTGCTCCCAATTACAATGATGCAATTCTTTAAAAAAACTATGCTCATTATAACTTAAACATTCAATTTCTTTTTCGCTCAAAGGAAATAACTCTACAGCAATATAATGTATTTTTTGTTGATGAATGATAGCATGCTCTAAACTCAATAAAGCATTTAATCCGGTTCCAAAGCCCATTTCAAAAATGGTAATGGTATCAACTGTTTTCGATTCAATGAATGGCATTAATCCGGCACGAATAAATACGTGCTCACTTTCTTGCATAGCACCATAAATACTATGATAAGTAACATTCATTTCAGGAATTAAAACAGAACTACTTCCATCTTTAGTAGTAATAATTTGTTTTTGCATAATTACTATTTACACAAATTAAAATTACATTCGTTTATATTAAATGATGTAACTAAATGGAATATATTAAACATCTGCAAAAAGATAAAAAGTTGGCTACCATTTTAGGAAAAGAATATCATCAACTATCATTCAAAAAAAATATACCTATACGCTTAATGGCAAGTATTATGAGCCAGCAATTAAGTACAAAAGTGGCTGCAATTATTTATCAGCGCTTTTTAAATTTATACAACGGAAAAGAGCCTAAACCACAACAAGTATTAGATATGCCAAATGAAACTTTGCGTGCAATTGGCTTATCGAATGCCAAAGTAGGTTATGTAAAAAATGTAGCTGCTTTTTGTATAGAAAATAAAATATCCGATAGAAAATTATTGACAATGAGTAATGAAGAAATTATTGATTTACTCATTCGCATAAAAGGTGTGGGCAGATGGACGGTTGAGATGCTTTTAATGTTTTCTTTGGGCAGAGAAGATGTTTTTGCAGTAGACGATTTAGGCATTCAGCAAAGCATGATAAAAGTGTTTAACCTAAATATTTCCGATAAAAAATTATTAAAACAAACAATGCTCAATTTATCGGCTAAATGGAGCCCCTATCGCACGTATGCTTGCTTGCATTTATGGGGATGGAAAGACAATTCACCTGCAGTATAATTTTTAACCCAACAACCTACCATAAAATAGCCACTTTCTATTAAAATATTATTGGCAGCATAATTTTTTTTGCCTATTTTGAGATGAAGTTTGTTACACAAATAACATCAATAACTATTTACCTTTAATCCAACCATAGCTCGCATCCTATGAATAATGAACAACAACAACCCTCAAATTCCCTTGTAAACAATACCAGGTGGAATTCTGTTACCGAAAAAAGAAAAAAAATATTTTGGCTGATTACGCAATCAGAAATGAATATTTTTATTTTACTCATAGTTTCTATTTTTTTGAGTGAAACGGCTATCATGATTGCTTTAAGGTTTTTGCCTGAACTTTCTGATTGGGGTGAGGCAATTTTAGATGCATCTACACTTTCTATCTTAATTTTTCCGGTTATTTACCATTTTCTATTTAAACCACTTAAAAAAAGCAGAGCAGAACACGATAGAAAAGAAGCCAATTATAAAACAGTGGTTGAACATATTGGAGAAGGAGTTGTGATTTGCGACATTAATGAAAAGTTTTTATTTGCTAATTCGGCTGCAGAAAAGATATTTGGTTCAACTAAAGACGGCCTAATTGGATTAGGCTTGGAGGAATTCTTTTCTGAAGAAGATTTTAGCTTTATGCTGAATCAAAGAAATAATACCCAACAAAGAGTTTATGAAGCACATATTCATTTAAAAAACGGAACCAAAAAAATTATTTTAATTACTGCCAGCTCTCAATTCGAAAACGGAACTATTATTGGAACCTTAGGTATTTTTAGAGATATTACCGATCTTAAAAAAGCCGAAGAAGCCACTTTATATGAAAGAAATTTATTAAGAACACTTATTGACAACTTACCCGATTCTATTTATGTAAAAGACAAAGATTGTAGAAAAGTTATTGCCAACCCTACCGATGTAAAATATATGGGTTTTGAATCGGAAGAAAGTGTAATAGGAAAAACAGATTACGATGTATATCCTAAAGAAATTGCCGATGGTGCTTTTGCCGAAGATAAATCTATTATAGAAACGGGCATTTCTTTAATTAACAAAGAAGGCTATTTTGTAGATAATGAAGGAGAAGAACATTGGATGCAAAATTCAAAAGTTCCGATAAAAGATAAAAATGGCAACATTATTGGCTTAGTGGGAATAGCAAGAGATATTACCGAACGTAAACGCGAAGAAATACGTTTAAAATTATTAGAATCGGTTATAACCAATGCTACCGATGCGGTGGCTATTACTAAGATTGATAAAACAAACCCGCACTTTCACGAAATTATCTTTGTGAATGACGCGTATTGTAAAATGACAGGCTACACTAAAAATGAAGTTATTGGTAAAGAACCTAGAATTTTACAAGGACCCAAAACCGATACCGCCGAATTAAAACGTATTAGCGAAAGCATTAAAAAATTTGAACCCTGCGAAATAGAAGTAATTAATTATAAAAAAAATGGAGAAGAATTTTGGAGCAGCATTTCTATATCGCCCATTAGCGATAACGAAGGAAATTATACCCATTGGATTGCCATTAAACGCAATATAACCGAGCGTAAACAAATGGAACAAGCTTTTATAAAAGCAAAAGAAAAAGCCGAAGCAGGCAGCAAAGCCAAATCGGAGTTTTTGGCCAATATGAGCCACGAAATTAGAACACCATTAAATAGCGTAATTGGCTTCTCCGATTTATTATCGAGAACTAAATTAGACGATATACAAAATCAATACATTTCTGCAGTATTTCAATCAGCCAATTCTTTACTCGATATTATTAATGAAATTTTAGACTTCTCTAAAATTGAAGCCGGTAAATTAGAAATTGATATTGATAAAACCGATGTACTCGATTTAGGCTATCAGGTTTCGGATGTAATTAGTTTTCAGGCTTACAAGAAAAATTTAGAGCTTCTTTTAAACATTGGAAATGATGTGCCAAGATTTATATGGACTGACCCCTTAAGGTTAAGGCAAGTTTTGGTGAACTTAATGGGTAATTCGGTAAAATTTACATCGCAAGGAGAAATAGAACTTAAAATAGAAGTAATTAGAAAAGAACTAAACGGAAAAAGTGTAATCCGTTTTTCGGTTAGAGATACAGGTATTGGTATTAACCCCGAAAATCAAAAAAAAGTATTCGAAGCTTTCTCGCAAGAAGATGCTTCGGTAAACAGGAAATATGGCGGAACCGGATTAGGGCTTGCTATCTCTAAAAGATTATTAGATTTAATGGGAAGCGAATTGCAATTACATAGTATTCCGCAAAAAGGCAGTACCTTCTTTTTTGAATTAAGTGTAAAAACTTTAGATGGAGAAGCGTTAGAATGGTCGAACCTTCATGATTTTAAAAACATTTTAATTGTTGATGATAACACCAATAACAGACGTATTTTAAAAGATATGTTATCATTAAAAGGCATTGATACCGATGAAGCAGAAAATGGAATTGAAGCTTTACAAAAAATTATTTCAGATGAAAAATATGATGTAATACTGATGGATTATCACATGCCCGAATTAGATGGTATTGAAACAATAAGAAGAATAAGAAAGGATCTTAAAATGAATTCGGATCAACAACCTATTATGTTATTACACAGTTCTGCCGAAGATGAAAGTATAAATGCAGCTTGCAAAGAATTAGATGTATCGCAACGATTGGTAAAGCCCATCAAATCAAAGAACTTTTTTGAAGCTTTATCCAAACTGAATCAAAATAAAAATATAAACCTTGATATTGCTAATTCACCTATAGAAAAAATAAATCCTCGATTAGAATATTTTAAGGTATTAGTAGTTGATGATAATGCATTTAATATAATGCTGATAAAAACAATGGTG
>JAKAJX010000082.1 GCA_021824855.1 Bacteroidota bacterium
TTAATCCTGCACTCGTAATAATCCAAATGGCAAAAAATATTTCACGCTTAATGAATCCCCAATGCATTACTAAATCGGCATTCGATAAAAATTTAAATGCCAATGCCACTTCAACAAAGGCTAATACTTTTTTTACAGTATCTAACCAACCACCCGATTTAGGAATAGCATGTAACCAATTAGGAAAAACAGCAAATAAAGTAAACGGCAATGCCAATGCCAATCCAAAACCTGTTAACCCTGCCGTTAATGGCCAAACTCCTCCACTAAGTGAGCCTACTAATAAAGAACCTAAAATTGGACCCGTACAAGAGAAAGAAACAATTACTAAAGTAAGTGCCATAAAAAAAATACCGCCTACACTCGTTAATCCACTTTTTGCATCGGCTTTACTGGCAATACTACTTGGTAATGTTATTTCAAAATAGCCAAAAAAAGAAATGGAGAACACAATAAAAATGATAAAGAAAATAATATTTAACCAAGCACTGGTTGAAATATTATTAAATATCTCGGGTTGAACATTGCCTAATAAATGAAAAGGAACACTGGCCAACACATAAATAACTACAATAAAAATACCATATAAAATACCATTTTTAATAGCTTGCCGATGATTAGCAGATCTTTTAGTAAAGAAAGAAACCGTAACCGGAATCATAGGAAATACACATGGAGTAAGCAATGCAATTAATCCTCCTAAAAATCCTAAAAAGAAAATAGTCAATAAGCCTTTATTATTTCCAGAAGTAGTTTCAATACCACAATTATTTAATGGATGAGCAACATTGATAGATGCTATTTGAATAGATTGATGATTGGCATTGGTAGTAATTCCGCCTTCTAAATTTACTTCAAACTTCTTTTCAATTTGCTGAAACTCTTGTTGTTTACCCATATTTGCCGTAATACTTCCTTTTAATATAGCCGGCACTTCTCCACTAATAATTATTTTTTGCTTTATACGTATTACACCTGTGTAAACAGTGGTTTTTTTATTAAAAATAACATCCGATATAACTACTCCAGGTTTATCAAAAATAATATTGCCGCTTAATTTGGCATTCTCGTAATTGGGTATAAACTGAATGGGTTCTAAGCCGTCAATTTCTTTGTTACTACCATACAAATGCCAACCTGCTGCAA
Organism: Bacteroidota bacterium; assembly: GCA_021824855.1. Lineage (GTDB taxonomy): Bacteria > Bacteroidota > Bacteroidia > Chitinophagales > Chitinophagaceae > JAKAJX01. Next base: position 1,147 of record JAKAJX010000082.1, read on the forward strand.
TGGATATGCCGGCACTTAACTCATATTCATTATTACCAATTTTTTTTGCATTGATTGTTGTTTGCAACAAACTATCATTTTGGGAAAATGCAGTAAAAACTATTAGAGTTAATAAAAAGAAAAGAAAAAATTGTTTCATGCAAGATTATTACTGAACCGTAATTGAAAATGTTTTTTTAGTAGGCGGCAAACATTGTTCATCATTACAAACCATATACGTTATTGTTGCCACAATAGCCGTTTTTGCTTTGGCTTTTAACTTTATGGGTTGAACAAATTGAACCGAATTAGAATAAAATAAAACTTCCGATTTAAAATTAGGATCGTACACTTTTTCTAATTTACCTACTTCTTTTACTTTTCCTTCTATTGTAATTAACGGGTTGGGCTTAAAAGTAAATTGTGTAGGTATAGGACCTTTACCTGTATTTTGCGAATAGATATGCCAAGGTTTTTGTATAGATGCGGTGAGTACAATATCATAATTACCTTCCGACTTTTTCTTGGTAGCGTAAGTAAAACTTACCGGATCTTTCAACTGCGTATATCCACTAAATGATAAAGTTGCACTAATTAATAGAAAAAGAAATTGTTTCATTATTTACTTAATTTAATCCTAAAATTTCGAATATTTTTTTTCCATCCACATTATCTAAAAGTGCTGATGTAGCTCTTTCAGGATGAGGCATCATTCCAAACACATTTCCTTGTTTATTTCTAATTCCTGCAATATTTCTTACAGCCCCATTGGGATTATATTTCATATCCACAACACCCAACTCATTGCAATAACGAAAAAGTATTTGATTATTTGTTTCTAATTCATCTAATACTTTTTCACCGGCATAATATCGGCCATCGCCATGTGCAATGGGAATTTTAAGAGCTTGGCCATTATCTGCTTTTATAAAAACATTTTTGCAAGCAAATTGTTGATGCCCATTTTGTAATAAAACTCCGGGTAACAAATGACTTTCGCATAAAATTTGAAATCCATTACACACACCTAATACTTTACCACCTTTATTAGCAAAATCTATTACGCTTTGCATCATAGGACTAAAACGTGCAATAGCACCACAACGCAGGTAATCGCCATAAGAGAATCCGCCCGGCAATACAATACAATCATCGGTGGAAAACATACTAATATCTTCATCTTTATGCCAAAGCATAATTACTTCTTTACCTAAATCGTTTTGCAAAGCATCTTGCATGTCTTTATCACAATTTGAACCGGGAAATACAACTACGCCAAATTTCATATTTAAAATCTTAAAAGTGTAAAAGTAAAAGTAGATTCAACTATCATGTGTATCGATTATCACACATATTAAAGAGGCAAAGATAAAATGAGAAATGAGAATTGCTTTTTAAATTTTGATGAGCTGTAAATTATTGTGGATAATAATTACTATAACTATCCAAAAAAAGAAGTTAGGAAACCACAATTTTTTAGGTACAGAAAAGAAATTAGCAATAAATGCCGAAAGCGGAATAATCCATAAAAAGGCAGCTTGTATGCCTGCATTTTGAAAAATAAAAGGAATGGGAATAAGTATGCATAAAAGCACAAACATTACACTCCAGTTTTTTCTAATTTGAATAATCATTCTATTATTTACCGGCATCCACTGAATAAACCCTAATACCAATAAAATAAACAAAATACCAGCTTCAATGAATGTCCACATATCAAACTGCTTCAAAGGAATATTCCATTGTAAGTCGGGTAAAAAATGAAATAACATATTCCAGTTATCGGTTAAAAACAATACAGTAAATAAAATATAATATGGAGTAATTATACCGGTAATTAATACCAGCCACTCCGAAAACCGAAATGGCCGTACCACCGCTAAAGCAAATAAAGCTACTAGAATTAATATAGCGGTAGGATGATAACAAAGTATGGTAATGCCAATGATTAACCCTATGTTAAACAATAAGGTTTTAGGCGATGCATTATTATATAAGCGAATTAATTTTAAAAAAATCCAAATAACGAAAGTGTTGGCAATCATTGCCGGAGTTAGGCTGCACCATTGCGGAATAAAGGAAGATAATAAAATGTAAGTCATAGCCACCGTATAATCTGCGCTATAAAACATTTTAGCATCGTTCAGTGCAATATTTAATCTAATAGCCTGTATTAAAAGTAAAATGCAATAAATAATAAAAATGAAATTGGTATTTACATATTGTGTGTATTTACTTAACAGATATGACAATACACCATCATCATCACTAACTACCACCTGTGGCGTTGCAAAAAAGAAGTGCGTATGCACCAATACACATAAAAATATTAAAGCTATAATAGCTGCAATTGACTTATCTCTATAAAATGTTACCACTAAATGTATCTTTATTATAATTCAATCCTTGCAAAACAAATATAATTTCTGTACATACAAGGCACAATAAATTGCCTTGCACTTACCTGTTTTAACTGATGCGGCATAAATTCATATCCTCTATCTAAATTTTTTAAGGTAGGTGTTTTATCTACTTCACCATCGGGGGTAATACTTAAATCGGTAATAAGGTTTTGCCTTCTTTCCATAGTATTAAATAAGAAATGAAGCATATCGCCGGTATTAACTAATCCATAGCCAATATACATATCTGTCATATCATCATACTGATCTTTCTTAATAATATTTCCCCATTCCACTTTACAATCGGGGGTAACAGATAAAACAGCAATATTTTTGGCATAATAGCCTCTATTATTTCCATATCCATAGCCAAATCTCGACCAAGGATAATCTCCCATGAAAGGAGAATAACCATAATTATAATATCCCAAACCAAATCCAAATGGCGAAAAGCCAAGAGGATCCATTAAAAAGTTATCATCAAAATTATTTCCATTAGCTGTTGTATACACCGATTCGGCACCAACAATAAACCCTCCATTATGCAGCATAATTATATTTTGCAAAAAATAATTATTAAAAGCACCTCTAATAGAGCCATCGCCTCTTGCATCGGCACGAAGCTGATCATTAAACAGAATATTATTGGAAACCAAAGTTTGTTTAGTAGTAACATCCCATAAACAAGTATATAACCCATCTATATTACCACGATGTTGGCCACTAAAAAAAGAAGTAATTAAATAATGTTTATTGAAATTATCAACCTTCAATCTAATATCTTTTAGATATATATTGGTGATACTTAAGTTATAAACCGAAACCGTATCGTTTAACTCGGGTTTAGTAATCAGTATGGCACTATTGATATTATTGTTTTGGTAAGTAGTTGCTTTTATAAATGCTAAATTACCATCATTATCTACTTGAAATTCGGTAAGAAAATCTTTTCGGCCTTCCATTTTAATCATCATCTTCGATTTATGTAAAGGCTTTAAATATTTATCTAATAAAACTGTGGTAACTTCATTAGCGGTTTGGTATTTTCCATTTATCTTAAATAACAATATTTTTTCTTTATTCTCGCTGCTAATAACACTATAAATTTTATTGCTTGAATTATAGCCAATTTTTGTGGTATCTAACACAATCATATCATCAACTACTTTACCATCGCCATTAAACTTTAGTGCTGAACAATATACAATATCTTTTTTTTGATATTGAAATATCATATAAAAAAAGTTGGCATAACTAATAAAATCGGCATCATAAATTTTTTCATGAAAATTATCAAGCTGAACTTTATTTTTCAATTTCATGTTGGCATCGTACACATTAAAAAAGTGCAAATCCCGATAGTTTTTATACACAACAAAATTGTTCTCCACTTTGCCAATTATTTCAAAATTAATGTTACGAGCATCTTCTCTGTCGGGTTCAGAATAAACTATTTGCTGCGCATATACTGATGTATTATAACCAACTACAATAAGCAACAGCAGAAATAATATTCTTTTAATCATAAAGCGTATTTTACTTTTCAAATGTACAAGTTAAACTGTAACCTAACCTTTAAGTAAATTCTAAAATTTTTTAATCAGTTTAATTAATGGGAATAATTTGTGCTTTTTTATTTTTCTTTATTTTTTCAGGAAGATTTTCTACAATAATATGCTTTAAACTTTCTATCAATCTGCGTTTTACAAAGGTTCTATGTACAACCAAACTTACTTCCCGCACAGGTATAGGATGTTTAAAGTTTCGTAACTGAGCAATTTGCTTGGGCAACATATCCATAGTAGCTAATTCGGGCAAAACTGTTATTCCGCCATATAAATCAACCATCTTTCTTAATGTTTCCAAATTACCTGCCTCATAATCTATGGATGCTTCTTGGTGTTGTTTTTCTAAAAGTTGACATAAATATAAAATCTGAGATCTAAAACAATGCCCTTCTTCCAATAGCCATAATTTTTTAGGATCAATATCTTTGGGTAAAATGTATTGCTTTTTATATATTTCGTTTGTTTTAGAAATATACGCTATCATCTCTTCATAAAAAAGTGGTTCTTCTTCAATTCCATTTTCATTTAATGGTGTAACCAAAATACCGGCATCTATTTTTCCTTCTTTAAGATGCGTAATTAAATTGCTTGTAGTTAGCTCATTAATTTGCAATTTTATTTGCGGATATTTTTTTGTAAACGTATGGATGAATAAGGGCAATAAATAAGGAGCCAATGTGGGAATAATTCCTAATTTAAATTCTCCTTTAAGTATTCCTTTTTTTGATTGAATAATTTCGGTGAGTGCATCTCTTTCTGCTATTATTTTTCTTGCTTGTTCTATTATGTCCACTCCTTGTTCGGCAGGTATAACCGGCTGCTTACTTCTATCAAATATTTTAAATCCAAGTTCTTCTTCTAACTTTTGAATTTGCATGCTTAATGTAGGCTGAGTAACAAAACAAGATGCTGCTGCTTCTGCAAAGTGTCTGTATTTATCAACCGCAATAACATATTCCAGTTGAGTGAGTGTCATCTAAATAGTTTTTAGTAATATAAATACAAAACTAATCGATTCAATTTATTTCTTTCAATTGTACCTGTTTATTGGTAACTGTTAACTGATGTTGTACCCCAATTTTTAACGCCATATTAGTTTTTTCGTGACTTACCGGAAAGTTAAAACATACAGGGTAATTATATTCTTCCACATGCTGCTTAATGATAGCATATACCTCTTCTCCAAATGGAATAGTAGTATCTTTCATTTCAGAAAATCCGCCAATAATAAGTGCTGCAAGATGTTTAAGCATTCCATTTCTTTTCAATTGCAAAAACATTCTATCTACATTATAAATGTATTCGCCTACATCTTCTACAAATAAAATTTTATTTTTAGTTTGATAGGAAGAGGTAGTTCCTATTAAATGGGCGATAATGGCTAAATTCCCTCCTATTAACGATCCAACAGCTTTACCATTTCGGTTTAACGAATGAATAGCCGTTTTATAATTTATCGGCTTTCCTTGCAATGCTTTTTTCATTGTTAAAATAGAAGGTTGCTCAAAGCCTCCATCGTTAAAAGCATTAACCATAGGTGCATGTAAAGTAGCAATCTTTATACGCTGATTGATATGAGCATGCAAAACAGTTACATCACTAAAGCCTATTATCCATTTCGGTTTTTTTGCAAACTTTTTAAAATTAATTTTATCTATAATTCTGGTTAATCCATACCCTCCACGTCCACATAAAATTGCCTGTACAGAATCATCATCTAACATTTGCTGAAAATCGGTTAAACGTTCCTCATCTGTTCCGGAAAAATAATGAAACTGATTGCCTAAAGTGTTACCCACCTTTACTTTAAACCCCCATTCTTGCAATGTTTTAATGCAAATAACTGCATTTTCGTATGGCATATAACCCGAAGGACAAACAATGGCTATTGTATCATTCTTTTTTAAATATGGAGGAATAACAATCATACCGCAATATTATTTAAATTATAGTTACGATTATTGAAATGAGTCATTTCCTTCATTTACTTACTTTTGCACTCTTCTTGCCGCAACATTTGCTTACGTACAAGTGTGCAACGCAACGAAGATGAGTTAAGATTTAAAAGCAGATAACAAAAATGAGTTTACCTAAAAGATATTTAATTACATCGGCATTGCCGTATGCCAATGGCTTAAAACATATTGGTCATTTAGCCGGAGCCTATATTCCGGCAGATATTTATGTACGTTATTTACGTGCTCAAAAACGTGATGTAGTATATGTTTGCGGAAGCGATGAACATGGTACCGCTATTCCAATTCAGGCAATGAAAGAAGGCACAACCGCACAAGCAATTATTGATAAATACCATCCAATAATTGAACAAAATTTTAAAGACTTAGGAATAAGTTTTGATATTTATCACAGAACATCCGATCCTATTCATCACGAAACTGCACAAGAATTTTTTTCTTATTTGAATGATAGAGGCGAACTGGAGATGAAGGAAACAGAACAATATTATGATGAAGAAGCGAAAACATTTTTGGCCGATAGATTTATAAAAGGCACTTGCCCCAATTGTAACCACAATAGTGCTTATGGCGATCAATGCGAAAAATGCGGAAAGAGTTTAAGTCCTGATGAATTAATAAATCCCGTTTCTACATTAAGCGGCAAAGCACCCATTAAAAAAGCCACCAAGCATTGGTATTTGCCTTTAAATAAACATGAAGATTTTTTGCGTGAATGGATTTTAAAAGAACATAAAGACGATTGGCGTAGTACAGTAGTTGGTCAGTGTAAAAGCTGGATTGACGGCGGTTTGCAGCCACGTGCCGTTACACGTGATTTGGATTGGGGAGTAAAATTACCAGCCTCCCTAAATCCCTCCAAAGGAGGGACTTTAGACCTTGATAATGCAGAGAAATATTACGAATATCAAACAGCAGACCCTGCTATTTATGGCTTGCTGAAAGAATTTGTAAAAGAACATAGAAGCAATCCAACTGAAGCAGAAATTGTTTTATGGGAAATGCTGAGGGGCAAAAAATTAGAAGGATATAAGTTCAGAAGGCAACATATTGTCGGAAGATTTATTGCTGATTTTGTTTGTATTTCAAAGAAATTAATCATTGAAGTTGATGGAATTATTCATCAATTACCTGATAACATTATTAATGATGAAGAACGTACTCAAGAATTAAACAGTTTAGGCTTTGAGGTAATCAGGTTCACAAACAATGAAGTGTTATGTGATACTGAGAATGTATTGAACAAAATAATTCAAAAAATAAAAGAGAAAGAAATTAACGAACGTTCTTCAATTCCCCCTTTGGGGGGTGGGGGGGCTAAAGTTTTATATGTTTGGTTTGATGCCCCTATCGGTTATATCTCTGCAACCAAACAATGGGCATTAAATAATAATAAAGATTGGAAACCTTATTGGTACAATACCGATACTAAATTGGTTCACTTCATTGGAAAAGATAATATTGTTTTTCATTGCATCATCTTTCCTGTTATGCTACAATTGCATGGCAATATTTTACCCACAAATGTTCCTGCAAATGAATTTATGAATTTGGAAGGCGATAAAATGAGTACCAGTCGTGGATGGAGCATTGAAATGGATGATTACATCAACGATTGGATTAAGAAAGATAATGGCGGCGAAAGTTTGGCCGATGTGTTGCGTTATTATTTAACACAAATTGCACCCGAAAC
>JAKAJX010000277.1 GCA_021824855.1 Bacteroidota bacterium
TTCATTTCATACAATGAATTGGCCAAACATATTGATATAAACAATATTGCTGCTGATTATATTTTTGTAAGTCATGGGCATGTAGATCATATTGCAGATTGTGTAGCAATTGCTAAAAGAACAGGTGCCAAAGTAGTTACCAACTGGGAAATACACGATTGGCTGCAAAAACAAGGTATAGAAAATACCCATCCAATGAATATTGGCGGTAAATGGACTTTTGATTTTGGAACGGTTAAATGTGTAATAGCCCAACACAGCAGTAGCCTGCCCGATGGAAGTTATGGCGGCAACCCAATGGGTTTTATTTTTACAACCCCTACCGGTAATTTTTATTATAGCGGAGATACTTCATTAACATTAGATATGCAATTAATTCCTACATGGATTGATTTAGATTTTGCCATATTGCCCATTGGCAGCAACTTTACAATGGATGTTGATGATGCTATTAATGCTTCGGTTTTTGTACAAACAAACAAAATTATTGGCGTACATTATAATACATTTGGATTGATAAAAATTGATACCGAAGATGCAATAAACCGTTTTAACAATGCAGGAAAAACTTTATTATTGCCGGCAATTGGAGAAACAATTAGTTTATAAAGTACCAACTTTACATAACCTAATTACAGAAATAGATTTAAATTAATAATTAAAATAAATTTTCCTTCACAGGAGATGCTTATGGCGAGAATAATTGGAATTGCAAATCAAAAAGGTGGTGTTGGTAAAACCACTACAGCTATAAATGTTGCCGCAAGTTTTGCAGTATTAGAGTATAAAACATTGTTAGTTGATGCCGATCCGCAAGCCAACAGCACAACCGGCGTTGGTTTCGATTTACATAATATTACTAACAGCTTATACGATTGTATGGTAAATAATACTAAGGCGGAAGATGTTATTCTAAAAAGCGAAATGCCACACTTAGATGTTTTACCCTCTCATATAGATTTGGTTGGGGCAGAAATTGAAATGATAAATTACCCCAATAGAGAAAATGTTTTAAAAAATGTTTTAGAACCTATACAAAATAACTACGATTTCATAATTATTGATTGCTCACCATCATTAGGATTAATTACTGTAAATAGTTTAGTAGCTGCCACCAGTGTTGTTGTGCCTGTGCAATGCGAATTTTTTGCTTTAGAAGGATTGGGCAAATTATTGAATACTGTAAAAATTGTACAAAGCAGATTAAATCCTGATTTACAAATTGAAGGTATTTTAATGACGATGTATGATGGACGTTTGCGATTAAGTAATCAAGTTGTAAGTGAAGTAAGACGACATTTTGATGATATTGTTTTTTCTACCATAATTCACCGAAATACCAGATTAAGTGAAGCACCAAGTGTTGGTAAACCTGCTATTTTATACGATGCAGAAAGTAAGGGTGCAATTAATTATCTTAATCTTGCCAAAGAAATTTTGCAAAAAAATGATATGACAAAAATTACCAACGAAGAAAGAATTATAAATTAAAGCTTTCAAGCTATGTTTTAAGTAGCTATTATTAAAAACGAAGCGAACACTTAAAACTAAAACGTATAATCTCAATGACTACACCTAAGCAAAATAATAAAGAATCTCTTGGTAAAGGAATTAGATCTTTACTTCAAAATATTGATACAGATTTAAAAACTACCACAGGGCATTTAAAGAATAATATTATTGAACAAGCAACGGGAATTTTTAGAATTTCTATTAACGATATTGCCGTAAATCCTAAGCAACCAAGAAGAGATTTTGATGAAGCATCTTTAAGCGAATTAGCCGCTTCATTAAAGCTACACGACATCATTCAACCGCTTACAGTTTCTCGGCTTACCAACGGGAAATACCAATTAATTGCCGGTGAAAGAAGATTTAGAGCTGCAAAAATTGCGGGCTTAAAAGATGTTCCGGTATATGTTCGTCAGGCCAACGACATTGAACTATTAGAATTAGCATTATTAGAAAATTTACAACGTGCCGATTTAAATGCTATTGAAATTGGGTTAAGTTATAAACGCATGATGGAAGAGTTAAATTATACTCAGGAACAAGTAGCAGAGCGTATGGGAAAAGAACGAAGCACGGTTACCAATTATATTCGTTTATTAAAATTGCCTCCCGATATTCAATTAGCTGTACGAAATGGAGGCATTAGCATGGGCCACGCAAGAGCGTTAATTAACATAGATACAGTTGATAAACAATTACACGTTTTCAACGAAATAAAATTAAAGGAATTGAGCGTTCGCCAAACAGAGGAATTGGTACGAAACCTATATAAACATACGGCTACTTCCACTGTTAAATCTTCTGTAAAAAATAATTTGCCTCCTGCCTACAAAAAAATTGAAGATAATTTAGCATCACATTTTTCAACAAAAGTTAAGCTTCTGCATAGCAAAAACGGATCGGGAAGTATTACGCTTGAATATTATTCTTTACAAGAATTAAACAAAATTTTAGACCTAATGAACATAATTGTGAGCTAACACCATGAAGCTACAACTGAGTATACTACTAATTTTTATTATGGGCTTATCGGTTACTCTGTTAGCACAATCTTCCTCCAAAGATTCGGTGCATACAATTGTAACAAGCAACAAAAAAGATTCAGCACACATTCGCAAACATATTCCACGCATTGCCACCAGACGCTCATTAATTATTCCGGGATGGGGACAAGCATATAACAGAGAATATTGGAAAATACCACTTGTGTATGGTGCATTGGCTATACCTACCTCTACTTTTATATTTAATAACAAATATTATAAAATTACCAAGTTTGCATACGAGGCTTTATATGCAGCAAAAATGAATAACGATACATCTCAACTACACAACATCAACCCAGAAATTCAAGCAGGAGTTAGATCTGGTGCTTACGATTTGGCCACTTTGCAAAATGCAAGAAATCAATACAGAAAAAACAGAGATTTCTCTATTTTTTGGTTTATCATTATTTGGGGTGTAAATGTTGCCGATGCTACTGTATTTGGGCATTTAAAAGATTTTGATATTAGCAACGATTTATCGCTACACGTTGAGCCATCTTTTAATACCGTAACCAATTCGCCGGGAATTAGTTTGGTTTTTAACTTTAAAAACAATTCACACAAAACAAAACTTGCTACTGCCAAATAATAGATTTGCTGTACTTTCACAACCATAATTTTCAATTACAATTTTAATTATTACACATGAAAATTGCACTAATAGGATATGGCAAAATGGGTAAAGCTATTGAAGAAGTTGCCATAGAAAAAGGGCATACCATTGTTTTAAAAATAGATGTAGATAATGCAGCCGATTTCAATAAAGAAAATATTGCCAAAGCCGATGTTGCTATTGAGTTTACTAACCCGCACAGTGCCTTTCAAAATATAAAAAAATGTATAGAATTTGGCATACCGGTTATTTGCGGATCAACAGGATGGTTAAATAATTGGGATGAAATTAAAGCCATTGTAAACAATCAAAACGGAGCATTCATTTATTCGAGCAATTACAGCATTGGAGTAAATTTATTTTTTGAATTAAATACTTTTTTGGCCAAACTAATGAGTAAGTATAATTATGAAGTTAGCATTGAAGAAATACATCATACACAAAAAAAAGATGCACCAAGCGGAACAGCTATAACACTTGCAGAACAAATAATGCAACATATTATCACAAAGAAAAAATGGACAAACGCTAATAGTAATGATACACAAGAATTAGAAATTGTTTCAAAAAGAATTGACCCGCATCCGGGAACCCATACCGTAAAATATCAATCTTCTATTGATAATATTGAAATTATTCATACTGCTCATAATAGAAAAGGGTTTGCTAGTGGTGCTGTTTTAGCAGCCGAATTTATTATTGGGAAAAAAGGAATTTTTGGTATGAAAGATGTGTTAGGCTTATAGAAAAAAGCTAACTTACAACCACATTTATTTAAGAGAAATTTATTTTATACTATGCTATCGAAAAAAACACAATATGCATTTAAAGCATTAATGTATTTAGCCGAAAAACAAAACGAAGGTCCTATATTAATTGCAGAAATATCTAAAAAGAAAAAAATTCCTTTAAAGTTTTTAGAGAATATTTTATTGGAACTTAAAAATGCCGGAATTCTTAATAGCAAAAAAGGAAAAGGTGGCGGCTATTTCTTTAACGAAGCTCCTTCAGAAATACCTTTAGCAAAAGTAATGCGATTAATTGATGGACCTATTGCATTATTACCTTGTGTAAGTTTAAATTTTTATGAAAAATGCAAAAATTGCGAAGAAAAAAAATGTGGCTTTAATAAGGTAATGACAGAAGTGAGAGACTCAGCACTTTTTATATTAGAGAATAAAACAGTTGCCGATATAACACACAAATAATGTATGAATTTCTTTTCATTTTAGTATCTTTCCGCTATTAAAAAATCCAATACTACTCTTGCATGAGAAAATTATTTGTAATTATTTTTTTTATACCATTTATTGCATTTACGCAATCAAAAAGAAGTACCGATTCTTCCTCAACTTATGCTACGAAAAATATTATTAAACTTAATTTAAGTTCACTTGCATTAAATAATTTCTCATTTACATTCGAAAAATTAATTAAAAATAAAGTGTCATTTGTATTGGGCTATCGCTTTATGAATACAACAAAATTGCCCTATCAAACCACTTTCTCCGGACTTTTTAATGACCCTGTTATTGACTTTACTAATATAAGTTTAGGCAATAATGCTGTTACGGGAGAGTTTAGATTTTATTCGCATAAAAATATGAGAGGTTTTTATATTGCTCCCTATGGCCGATATGCCAATTTCAACTTATCTCTCCCTGTTAGTTATACCAGTACAACAGGTGGAATTTCTGTTACAAAATCAGCAACATTCTCCGGAAATATATCGTCAATAAGTGGAGGAATTTTATTAGGCACACAACATCGCTTATCGAAAAGAATTGTACTGGATATTTGGCTAATAGGAGCACATTTTGGAGGCAGTACAGGAAATTTGGTTACTAACTTAGCCACTCCGCTTACCACGCAAGAGCAACAAGCATTGCAACTTTCATTGGGTAATATAGATGTTAGTCCGTATAAACTTACAGGCACAGTAACATCAGCCAATTCGGCCAACCTTCAATCATCCACTTGGTTTGGTTTAAGAGGATTGGGTATTAATATAGGATATAGTTTTTAGGATTTACCCAAATTCAAAAGCATATCAGAAGTTAATTTTTTTAAATCGTATTCGTGTTTCCATCCCCAATCCATTCTGGCAACCGAATCGTCAATACTTTGTGGCCAACTGTTGGCAATAGTTTGGCGATAATCGGGTGAATACGAAATTTTAAATTCAGAAATATGTTCTTTAATAGCTTCTGCGATTTCTTTTGGCGAAAAACTTACAGCAGCAATATTATAAGAAGTATGAACAGAAATTTTTTCGGCCGGCGATTCCATTAACTGAATAGTAGCTTTAATGGCATCGGGCATATACATCATAGGTAAAAAGGTATCTTCTTCTAAAAAGCAAGTATATTTTTTGTTTTCAACTGCTTCATAAAATATTTCAATTGCATAATCGGTTGTTCCACCTCCCGGAGCCGATTTGTAACTTATTAATCCCGGATAACGCAGGCTTCTAACATCTACTCCAAAACGCTGATGATAGTAATTACACCAAAATTCTCCGGCATATTTACTAATGCCATAAACGGTTATAGGCTCTATAATAGTTTGTTGTGGACAATGATGTTTGGGAGATGTATTACCAAATACCGCAATGGAAGATGGCCAATATACTTTATGCAACTTTTCTTCCCGAGCAATATCCAGCACATTTAATAACCCTTGCATATTTAAATTCCAAGCCAAATTAGGATTCTTTTCACCTGTAGCAGATAAGATAGCTGCCAATAAATATATTTGGGTAATATTTTGCCTAATTACCTGAACATGCAGCATTTCTTTATTCATAACATCTAAACTAACATAGGGACCGGTTCCTTTTAATAATTCATTTTCTTCCCGCAAATCCGATGCAACCACATTAGCATTCCCATATATTTTTCTTAAAGCCAAAGTAAGTTCTACTCCTATTTGTCCGGAAGCTCCTATAACCAAAATTTTTTCTTTTATCATTCTATTTTTTTTATCACTAACAAATGTTAGCACAAAGAAAGCAAAAAGGATTGTAAGTTCGCATCATATTTTATAATTTATGATACCAGAATATTTAAAAAAATTATTGCAAAATCAATCGTACAATCCGAATAACTTCTTTCTTATTGCAGGCCCTTGTGTAGTAGAAAATGAAGCGTTGGTAATGGAAGTTGCAGATACAGTTTCAAAAATTTGTAAGCGATTAGAAATTCCTTACATCTTTAAAGCAAGTTATCGTAAAGCAAATAGAACCAGTGCCACATCTTTTACAGGATTAGGTGACGATATTGGCTTATCGTTAATTGAAAAAACAGGAAAAGCATTTTCTTTACCAACAACCTCTGATGTGCATGCCCACGACGAATGTAAAGAAGCCGCTAACCATATTGATATTTTACAAATACCCGCTTTTCTTTGCAGACAAACCGATTTATTAATAGCTGCCGCTGAAACCGATAAAATAATAAACGTAAAAAAAGGTCAATTTTTAAGTGGCCCTTCCATGAAATTTGCAATTGATAAAATAAAAAAAGCGGGTAACGAAAAAATAATGCTTACTGAACGCGGAACAACTTTTGGCTATCAAGATTTAGTGGTTGATTATAGAAATATTACTTGGATGAAAGCTTTAAATGTTCCGGTAATTATGGATTGTACGCATAGTTTACAACAACCTAACCAAACTACTGGAATTACCGGAGGAAACCCAGAACTTATTGGCACCATTGCAAAAGCTGCCATTGCTACCGGTGTTGATGGACTATTTATAGAAACGCATCCTAATCCGGCTAAAGCATTAAGCGATGGAGCCAACATGTTGCAATTAAATTTGCTCGAAAATTTATTAGTGCAATTGGTAAAATTAAGAAAAGCAGTGATAGAGTAACAAGTGATAGAGTAACAATAACCATCCGTTTATTTAATTGATGCAATATCTATTTTAAAATTTCTGATCAATTATAAAAAGTTACTGCTCGAATTATTTACTTCAAATTGGAAATAAAAAAAGAAGGAAACCCAAATAGTATTAAGTTTCCTTCTTTTTATTTTTTGTGGAGAATACCGGAGTCGAACCGGTGACCTCTTGCATGCCATGCAAGCGCTCTAGCCAGCTGAGCTAATTCCCCTAAAGGATGGCAAAAGTATAGTTTGAAAATAGTATCTCAAAAAAAAATTAAGAAGATGATAAAAATCATATTTCTTTTTTCATCTGAAAGAGATATTTGCCAACGTCAATGGTTTTTAAAAGTATTGCCTTTACACAGGAATTGAAGATGAAAAGACACTGAGGAAAATTGTTAAATCACATTCACGTTGTAATACAAAACTTTATTAGAAGCCGTTAAGAAACAAATAGTTGTTTCTGTAATAATAACATTACTTAATTTAAAATATTTGAGCTACTATAGCTAGTAGAATCATAAACTATGTTGTAAAGGTTGACTATTGATTGAAACCCCAGGGCCCCTTTTGGGGCCTTGGCCTTTTATAACATCTACGGCATATAAAAAATGCCTCACTAAGTGAAGCATTTTATTGAATATAATGATTTGCAATGATGTTTTATTCCCAAATTTGTTCTTTACCATCTAACCATAACTTAACTGCTTCGGTAGTTACACTTTTAGGTCTTTCTAATGGCAAGCCCAATGCTCTATCCCAGATTAAACTTGATAAAACTCCTAAAGAACGACTAACGGCAAATAATACTGTATAAAATTCATACTCAACTAATCCGTAATGAACCAATAGCGCTCCGCTATGTGCATCAACATTTGGCCAAGGATTTTTAATTTTTCCTAAAGATTGCAGAATTGGCGGAACTACTTCATATATATTCCAAACTGTTCTGCATAATTTATCTTCAGGCATATGTTTTTTACCAAATTCTAATTGAGCCGTATACCGAGGATCGGTTTTACGCAAAACAGCATGCCCATAACCCGGAACTACTTTCCCGGAACTCAATGTTTCTTTTACATAATCGGCTATTTGTTCTTTTGCAGGAAGATCGGTTCCTAATTTTTCTTGCATTTCAAAAATCCATTTAATTACTTCTTGATTGGCTAAACCATGCAAAGGACCAGCCAACCCATTCATACCAGCAGCATAAGCTAAATATGGATCGCTTAATGCAGAACCCACTAAATGTGTTGTATGGGCAGAAACATTACCGCCTTCATGATCGGCGTGTATTGTCATATATAATCGCATCAATTCTTTAAAGCTAGTATCATCGTATCCCAGCATGTGGGCAAAATTTCCGGCCCAATCTAATAATCCATTAGGATTAATATGTTCGTTGTTTTTATATTTTCTACGATAAATATAGGCAGCAATACGCGGCAATCTGGCAATTAATAAAATAGCATCATCAAAGGTTGGTTCCCAATAATTTTTCTTATTCATGCCTTCGGAGTATGCCTCCGAAAAATAGCTTTCGGTTTGTAAAGCCATCACACCTACTACAAACATTGTCATAGGATGTGTGCTTAAAGGCAACGCATCTATTGCAGCAAATACATGATTAGGAACATGGCTGCGGCGTTGCAGAATATCTGTGATATGATTTACATCCTCAGTGGTAGGCAACT
>JAKAJX010000136.1 GCA_021824855.1 Bacteroidota bacterium
ATTCAATACCAAACTATTATATGAAATTATATTTTGTACTAATTATAACTGTTTGTGCTGTATTTTTTAGTAAAGCACAACAACGCCAATTTACACTGGTAATTCATGGTGGGGCAGGAACCATTTTAAGATCGAACATGACTGCCGAAAAAGAAGCGGCGTACAGAGCTGCATTAGAAAAGTCTTTAAAAGCAGGATATAAAATTTTAGAAAATGGCGGTAAAGCCATAGATGCCGTAGAAGCCGCTATTATGGTATTAGAAGATGACCCTCATTTTAATGCAGGAAAAGGTGCTGTGTTTACCAATGAAGGAAAGAATGAAATGGATGCAGCAATTATGGATGGAAATACTTTAAAAGCCGGAGCCGTTGCAAGTGTTACTACCATTAAAAACCCTATTACTGCTGCTCGTGCAGTTATGGATAAAAGTGAGCATGTATTAATGGTTGGAAAAGGTGCAGAAAAATTTGCAGCACTGCAAGGCTGTACTATTGTTGATCCAACTTATTTTTTTACCAAAGAAAGATGGGAAGATTTATTAAGAGCTAAACACGAAGATTCTTTAAAGTTGAATAAGTTACTTTATGAACCTTCACTGTTAAAACAACCCGATAATCACGATTATAAATACGGAACGGTTGGTGCTGTAGCGTTAGATAGTTATGGAAATATTGCTGCCGGAACAAGTACAGGTGGTATGACTAATAAAAAATATGGCAGAGTAGGAGATTCGCCTATTGTTGGTGCGGGAACTTATGCCAATAATGCAACTTGTGCTATTAGTGGCACCGGTTGGGGAGAATATTTTATACGATTAGTGATGGCAAAAAGTATTAGCGATAGAATGGAATTAGCCGGAATGAGTTTGCAAGATGCCGCAAATGAAATGATTATGAAAAAATTACCTGCATTGGGCGGCGATGGCGGATTAATTGGAATTGATAAAAAAGGAAATATAACTATGCCATTTTGTACAGAAGGAATGTATAGAGGATACATAAAAAGTAATGGCGAAATGCAAATAAAAATTTATAAAGAATAAGGGATAATTAGCTAAAAATAAGTTCTTTAATTTTTTCAATACTTATTTCTGTAAAGTCTTGCACAATTAAATCGGCTTGGTATAAATCGGTTTTAGGATGTGTAGTTGTTAATGCAATTACTTTTAAACCGGCATTCTTGGCAGATTGTACACCTGCAACAGAATCTTCGAATGCAATACAATAGTTAGGCTGTAGCATTAATTTTTTTGCCGCCAATTCGTAAATTTCAGGATGTGGTTTGCCATGTGTTATATGTGTTGAGTTGATAATATCTGTAAAAAAATGTTGTATTGGAATGTGCTCAAACATAAATTCAATATTAATAGGAATTCCGGAAGTGGCAATTACCATTGGAATACCTTGTTGCTGCAGCAATTCTAATAATTTTATTAAGCCGTTAACAGGTTTAATAAAGGGTGTATAAATTTCTCTGTACAATGCTTCTTTCTCGTGTGTATATGTATAAATTTCATTGGCAGTAAGATTGGGATGAAAAATATATTTTAAAACATCGGCATTTGTTTTTCCGTTGAAGTGCTCAATAAATTCTTCAGAGGTGAAAGTTCTATTTCGTCTTTTATAAAATTCTTGCCACGATAAAATATGATAACTATTATTATCAATCATTGTTCCATCTAAATCAAATGCAACACCTACTTGTGGTTTATTCATTATTTACAATTGGGTTTGGGGATTCCTATTTTATTGTTAACTAAAAAGTGGCAAATTTTTTTGCATCAATATTATTTATTTAAAATCCTGCAACGCTATCATCTCCTCTTTTATCACCGGCTACTTCGCGTTTACCATCGGATAATACTTTAATCACTTCTGTTCTGCCAATAGCACCTCGCTCCGATATTTTATAGCCCATTGCTTGTAATTGTTTTTTAACATCTTCATTAAATCCTTTTTCAGTCATTATTTCATCTGGTAACCATTGATGATGAAATTTGGGTTTATTTACTGCATCGGAAGCATTCATTTCAAAATCAATAATATTTACTAATGTTTGAAATACAGAGGTTGGAATGGTAGTACCACCGGGTGTTCCTGCTACTATATACGGATGATTGTTTTTGTCTACCACAACTGTTGGAGCCATTGAGCTTAGCATTCTTTTTCCCGGGGCAATTGCATTGGCTTCTCCGCCAACTGCACCATATAAATTAGCTACTCCGGGTTTGGCACTAAAATCGTCCATTTCATCATTCATAATAAATCCGGCACCACTTACTACGGTTCTGCTTCCATACGAATTGTTTAAAGTGGTAGTAATGCTTACCATATTTCCTTCTTTATCTATAATACTAATATGTGTTGTTTCTTCACTTTCTTTTATAATACCTGCTTTAATTTCTTTGCTGGGTGTTGCTTTTGTACTGTCATAATCTTGCATACGATTAGCAATATATTCGTTGCTTGTTAAAGTTTTTACTGGCACTTTCCAAAAGTCGGGATCGCCCATATATTGTGCTCTATCTGCAAAAGATCTTCTTTCGGCTTCTACCATTAGTTGAACAGTTTTTACTGTTTCAAAGCCATAAGTAACTATCGGTTTATTTTCTATCATTTTCATTAACTGACAAATTATAATTCCTCCGCTGCTTGGCGGTGGCATACCAATAATTGTATTGCCTTTGTAATTAAAGGTTAATGCTGTTCTTGTTTTTGCCGTATAATTTTTTAAATCTAATAAACTGATTAATCCGTAGCCTTTCTGCATTTCATCAACTATTAGTTTAGCAGTTGTTCCTTCGTAAAAACCTTTTTGACCATTATCTCTAATGCGTTTTAATGTTTCTGCTAAATCTTTTTGAATAAGTGTGTCTCCTGCTTTCCATTTTTGTTCTTTTACAAACACTGAAGGAGCAGTACTATTTTTTATGAAAGATTCGCGTACAGAATTTAATGCAATAGCTTCTCTCTCGGTAATAGCATAACCATACTCTGCTAAATCAATTGCAGGTTGAATTAAAGTTTTAAATGAAAAGTTAGCATAAGGTAATGTGGCAAATAATCCGGCAACTGTTCCAGGTACACCGCTGGATTGATGTCCATATTGTGATAATGCACTTATTGCATTTCCGTTTTTATCTAAATACATATCTCTCGATGCTTTAGCCGGAGCAGTTTCTCTATAATCTATACATACGTTGGTTCCATTATTTTTTCTTGCCACTAAAAAACCACCACCGCCAATATTTCCGGCATTTGAGTACACTACGGCCAATGCCAACTGTGTAGCAATTGCTGCATCAAAAGCATTGCCTCCACGTTTCATTATTTCTGCTCCAACAGCACTGGCTAATGGATGTGCACAGGCAACAGCAGCATGGTTAAATACTTTTGATTTAGTAATTGTATAGTGGTAAGGATTTACTGCATTTTTTGCACCAATAATTTTATTTGATTGTGCCTGTAAATTGTAGCAAACAATAAATGCAATAATTGAAAGAAGTAATATTTTATTTTTCATTGCGGAAAATTAAGGTTTTTGTAATAAAAATGATAATACCCTTTAATTGCTTTTATATTTTATGGAAGAAAAAAATAGTATAAAAAATTTTAAATTTTAAAACAGTTATATATATTTGTTTTACCTGCACAACAATAATCTCCCGCTCAATACTTTTCAGAAAGCTTATTATTAATTATTAAACAATTCTTATGAAGAAGCGGTTGCTGATATTGTACATCATTAGTATTGTATTTATTTCTACCATCTATTCGCAGGTTCCGGTTATTTATTATGATTTTGAGTCGAATACGGATCGAACAGTTGGTGAATATTCTGTTGAGCAATCGGTTACATCGGGTTGCTCTCAAGTTGCACGAGTTGGTTCGGGTAATTTCGGTACTACGTTAGGAGCCGGAAACTTTAATGGAGGTGCAAATACAAATGCCGGAAAAGGACAAGCAATTCAAGGATCGAGTTGGAATGCAAGCACAACCGACCCCGGCACAAATGCTACTAAATTTTTTGAACTAACAATTAATACTACAGGGTTATCCGGAATTAGTATGGGATTTGATTATTATGCTACAGGAGCCGGACCTGCAGATATAGGTGTTTTGTGGAGTACAGATGGAACTAACTTTACTAATTCGGGTTTAGATATTGCCACATCGTATGATGTTGCATGGCATCATTCTAATATTTATTCGTTAAGTAATCAAATAGACAATCAATCTTCTGTAATAATTAGAATTTATGCATATCAAGGTGCAAATTCAAATTATGCAGGAACAGGGTATTTGCGTTTAGATAACCTAACATTTTATGCCAATAGTATTACTGCTTCGTGTAGTTTATTAGATTATGATGCAGTTGGACTTTCTTTGAAATCGGGAACAAGTTATTCACCCGGCTATACAAATCTTACCATCAATTCATCTGCTAATACGGTTTCTTTGCAATCTAACCTAACATTATCGGGCAATTTAACTGTTACAAGCGGAACAGTAGCTTTAGGTACTAAAACATTAAATGTAGCCGGAAATTTTTCTAACAATGGAACAATTGCAGGAACCGGAAGTGTTCAATTAAATGGAATATCGTTACAAACACTAAGCGGTAGTGGAAGTGTATCAAATCTTACATTAAATAATACCAGTGGTGCAACAATTGCAAGTGGTATAACAACTATTACTAACTCATACACGCCATCCAACGGAGCTTTACTAACTAATGGAAATTTGGCATTGCAAAGCAATGCAAATTCTACAGCTTATATTGCACAAGGCAATAACAATGGCGGATATATTACAGGCAACGTAACCACACAACTATATATTCCGGCAGGGTATAGAAAATATAGATTTTTATCGCATCCTTTTAATTCTAATCAGACTTTAAATATCTTAACCAATAATATTGATATAACGGGCGTGGGAGGAAATACAAATGGATTTACTACTACTTTAACCAATAATCCAAGTGCATTTTATTTTAATACAACCAATGCAGATGGAAATGGCACCAACGATGCCGGATGGAATGCTTTTACCGCTACAAATACTACTAATTGGAACGTGGGGCAAGGTATTCGATTATTAATTAGAGGAACTAAAGGGCAAGCCAACTCATTAGATGGAACACCTTCGGGAGATGGTACAAATGGAACTTATTATCCTGCGGCAGTTACTTTGAATATGACGGGACAAATTAATGCCGGAGCTACAACCATTAATTTAATTACCGGTGGTTCGGGTACAACCGCCGGATTTAATTTAGTAGGCAATCCATTTCCATCTGCATTAGATATTGGAACTGTTATTAATGCTAATAATAATGTTGTACATGCTGTATATATTCGAAATCCTCAAACATCTTCTTATACTACAATACCAATTTCCGGATATTATATTTTACCTGCTTATTCCGCTTTTTTTATAAAAGCCAATACAGCTACCTCATTAACTTTTAATGAAAATAACAAAAGTACTTGTAATAATTGTGCAACTGTTTTTGGATATAATGAACAGAAAAATACATTACAACTGAAAATACTTGTCGATGAAGTTATGTGGGATAATTTTTATTTAGGTACTCTTTCGGAAGAACAAAGCAATAGCCAAAATGCTGGTAAGTTAATGAACGACAATTTGAGTATCTATGGAATAGCAGCAAATAATGAAAAATTAGCTATTCAGAATATACAGTTAAATACATCTGAAACTATTGTTCCTATTGGATTAGTTGTGAATAATACTTTTAAAAATAAAACCATTACTTTACAAGTAGCCGATTGTGCGTTTAGCGATTCTATACATTTATTTCTCTTAGATAAGCTAACCAATAATAAGTATCAATTACATCAAGGGTTTCGGTATAATTTTATTGCAAATAATACCGATTCAACCATATTGGATAATCAACGTTTTGCTATTATTATTCAAAAATCGGTTGTATCTACAATTACACAAGATGCTACCAACAATTTTAGTTGTTACATCAATAATCCTTTCTCAGATAATTTGATAATGCATTATGTATCGCCAATAAAAACTAAGGCAACTATAACAATAATTAATTCTGTTGGACAAATAATTGCTTCAAAATCTATTATGTTAAACCAGTTTGGTAAAGAAACAATTTCCATGCAAAATTGTAGTGCCGGCATTTATTATGTTACGATTGATACCGATAAAGGAAGAATTAGTAAGAAAATTTTAAAAATTAAATAGAAAATATTTTCTGTATGAAAAAAATAATTACAACACTTACAGCCTTTATTTTATTTCCATCTTATATTGTTATTGCACAGCAATACACAGATGGAATATCGGATGCACCTATTGATGGCGGACTTTCCTTATTAATAGCTTCGGGTAGTGGCTATGCAATAAAACAGATTGTGAAAAGAAAAAATAATAAAAAGGCATAAAAAAAGCAGTTATTACACAATAACTGCTTTGAGTTGGGTTACTAGGATTCGAACCTAGACAGACAGTACCAAAAACTGTAGTGCTACCGTTACACCATAACCCAATCCTGTCCATCATTTCTGATTGGGGTGCAAAAATAGGGTTGCAGCCAAAATATTCCAAAAAAAACATCAATCTATTCGTCTGTTTTTTTTCTTTTGCTTTTTATAATAATTGTTTCTTCAATAGGTTTTGCTTCGTAATCAATTAAAACAATGGCCATTCTTTGTAAAGAACTTGCTGGGTTGCTACTTTTTTCGAACCGAATTTTCCCATTTCCTTTTGCTTCTGTGATGATTGATGGAAGAATATTTTTTTCAATGAGATATTGTTTAACAACGTTAGATCTTTGATAAGAAAGTGAATAATTGCCATTATCAATTTCAGATGAATCGGAATAACCGTAAATACGAATATTTTTTAAAACTATTGACGAGTCATTTGGATTAACATCATCTAAAATTTGTTTCGCTTCTTGCGAAAGTGTAAAGGAATTATGTTCAAAATAAACTTTCACCGATGTAGTGTCAGCGGCATTAACATTGCTGAAAAACCAAACAAAAAAAATGGAAACAATAATACACTTTGGCATCATGCAATTTACATTTTGTTATAGCAATCAATAAAATATTTTAAAACAGCCAAATAAATTATATTCGTTACTATAAATTATTTCTTATGGCATCCAAACTTATTTTAGTTGCATTATTTGTAGTTTCAATGTTAATTATGTCTTTTCGATTTGATAAAAAGAAGAAAATTTTATTTTTTGGAGATTCCATTACTCAAATGGGCGAAAATCGTGGTGGATATATAAAATTAATAGACTCCATTATTAAATCGGAAGGATTGGGTGATAAATATCAAACCATTGGCGCAGGTATTGGTGGAAATAAAGTATACGATTTATACTTGCGAATGGAAGAAGATGTATTGGCAAAATCTCCCGATATAGTAGTAATTTTTGTTGGCGTAAACGATGTTTGGCACAAAACCAGTTTAGGTACCGGAACCGATTATGATAAGTTTGGTAAATTTTATGAAGCTATTGTACGAAAACTACAAGCTGCCAATATTAAAGTAGTACTGGTTACACCTGCAGTAATTGGTGAAAAAACAGATTTTAGTAATCAGCAAGATGGTGATTTAAACCAATATTGCCATTGGATTAGGAATTTTGCTATGAATAATGATTTACCCTTAGTTGATTTAAGAAAAATATTTTTAGACTATAATTTAGCCCATAACCCTAATAACGAGGAGAAAGGAATTTTAACTATTGATAAAGTTCATTTAAATGCAAAAGGAAATGAATTGGTTGCAGAGGAAATGTGGCAAGTAATTAAAAAGTTAAAATAACAGTATAGAATTACCTGCCAATTTGTAAACAACATTTTTCAATTAAGCATTGGTTGTTAAAATATTGGTACCATATTTATTAGCTACATCACTTTTACCAAATAATAATTTTTCTTTCCTTTCTGAATTAATACATATTTTCCTTGCAATAAATCTTCACTTGTGATTGTTAGTTTTTCACTATTAACTTTTATTTTATTAATACTAATTCCGCCGCCTTGCCACATTTTTCTTGCTTCTCCTTTACTCGGAAAAATGTTGGTATCAGTTAAAAAATTTAATAAATCATAGCCTTCGGCAAGTTGCTGTTGTAAAATAGTAACAGACGGAACTCCATCTAATACTTGCAATAATTGTTCTTCGTTTAGGCTTTGTAAAATATCAGCAGTATCATTGCTAAAAAGTATTTCACTTGCTTTTGCAGCAAAAGCAAAATCTTCCTTGCTGTGAACAAAAATGGTTAATTCTTCTGCTAATTTTTTTTGTAATATGCGATGATGTGGTGCTGTTTCGTGCTCAATAAGTAAGCTTTCAATTTCTTGTTTCGATAAAAGTGTAAAAGTTTTAATCCACTTTTTAGCATCTTCATCACTTGCATTTAGCCAAAATTGATAGAACTGATAAGGCGAGGTTTTATTGGCATCTAACCAAATATTTCCTTTTTCAGTTTTACCAAACTTTCCTCCATCCGATTTAGTAACCAATGGACAAGTAAATGCAAATGCTTCTCCACTGGCTTTACGGCGAATTAGTTCGGTGCCTGTAACAATATTTCCCCACTGATCGCTTCCACCCATTTGAAGTTTACAGTTTTTATTCGTGTATAACCAATAAAAATCATAACCCTGTACCAATTGATAGGTAAATTCTGTAAAGCTCATACCGGTTTCGCCATCTAATCTTTTTTTCACACTGTC
>JAKAJX010000179.1 GCA_021824855.1 Bacteroidota bacterium
TACAAATGGTTTTGAAGCAATAGAATTTATAAAAGATAATAAGGTAGATGTGGTATTGTTAGACGAATCCATGCCGGGCATTTCCGGACTGCAAACTTTGCAAAAAATTAAAGAAATTAAACAATACATTCCGGTTGTATTAATTACAAAAAATGAAACCGAAACGTTGATGGATGAAGCAATTGGCCGACAAATAACCGATTATTTATTAAAGCCGGTAAACCCCAATCAAGTATTGCTGAGCTTAAAAAAAATAATTGATAACAAGCGGTTAGTTGCCGAAACTACCACTACCGCCTATCAGCAACAGTTTAACGAACTGTTTATGGCTTTAAACGATAACCCGAGTTATAATGAATGGATGGAAATTTATAAAAAATTAGTGTATTGGGAATTGGAGATGGAGAAAAGTAATAGTCCCGAAATGCGTGAAGTATTTGCATCGCAAAAAGATGAAGCTAATACTGCATTTTTTAAATTTGTTTCAAAAAATTATGCTAAATGGATTAACCCAAAATCTATTGAATCGCCAATCATGAGCCATAATTTATTTCAATTTAAAGTATTGCCACATGTAGAAAAAGGCGTACCTGTTTTTTTTATATTAATTGATAATTTGCGATTCGATCAATGGAAATCTATTCAACCTTTATTTGCAGAAAGTTTTAAAATTTTAGAAGAGGAAACATTTTATTCTATTCTTCCAACAGCCACACAATACAGTAGAAATGCCATTTTTAGCGGATTATTGCCTATTGATATAGAAAAACAATTTCCCGAGCAATGGAAAAATGATGAAGAAGAAGGCGGTAAAAACTTGTTTGAAGAAACCTTTCTTAAATCGCAGCTAAAAAGATTAAAAAAAGAAGATATTAAGGTTGGGTATACTAAAGTTTTAAATCATCATGATGGACAAAATTTGGTTAATAATATCCATAATTTATTAACGAACGATTTAAATATTATTGTGTACAATTTTGTAGATATGCTTAGTCATGCCAGAACAGAAATGGAAGTATTAAAAGAATTGGCAAGTGATGAAACAAGTTATAGAAGTGTAACTAAAAGCTGGTTCGAGCATAGTCCTTTGCATCAGGCATTAAAAAAAATAGCCGATAAAAAGTGTAAACTAATTGTAGCAACCGATCATGGATCGGTAAGGGTAAAAACGCCATTTAAAGTAGTGGGCGATAAGCAAACCACTGCCAATCTTAGGTATAAGCATGGGAGAAATTTAAATTACGAATCAAAAGATGTGCTTGCATTTAAAGATCCACACGAGGCTGGCTTGCCCGTTCCTACGGTTAATTCATCTTTTATATTTGCTAAAGAAGATGGATATCTATGTTATCCCAATAACTATAATCATTTTGTAAATTATTATAAAAATACTTTTCAGCATGGAGGTATTAGTTTAGAAGAAATGATTATTCCAATAATTAAAATGAGTAGCAAAGTGTAAATTGTGAATAAGTACATTTAAAAAAAGGTAAGCGAATTGTATTTTTGTTACATCAATTAGAGCGATGAAATTTACACAACATAACTTAGATAAATTAGAAGCTATTTTAGCTGAAAACAATTATACAATTCGGTACGAAAGAGGTACATTTCAAAGTGGATGGTGTTTGCTCGAAGCAAAAAAAATTGTAGTGTTAAATAAGTTTTTAGATATTGAAGCACGCATGAATACACTAATGGAATTAATTCCGCAATTGCAAATAAATATTGATAAATTAACGCACGATAGCCAAAAAGTATATCTAGAAATAATGGCTAAAACTCCTGTGGTATAACAATAATTTTATTATCATTAACAACTATTGTTTCTTTATTTTTGATGAATGGAAACACCTTCTATTCACATTACTTTTTTAGGTACAGGTACCAGCAGTGGTGTTCCAATGATTGCTTGTGATTGTGATGTTTGCAGTTCAACAAACCCCAAAGACAATAGACTGCGGAGCAGTATTTTGGTAGAATCTGCAACAACTACTTTTGTAATAGATGCCACACCCGATTTTCGATATCAAATGTTGCGAGCAAAAAATAAAAAATTAGATGCTGTATTGTTTACGCATCCGCACAAAGACCATATTGCAGGCTTAGATGATGTAAGGGCTTATAACTATATTCAAAAAAAATCTATGGAAATATTTGCAAACGCTATAACTATAGAAGCTTTGCAAAGAGAGTTTTATTATGTATTTACAGAAAAAAAATATCCGGGAATACCGCAACTCACTATTCATAAAATTGAAAATATTCCGTTTACTATTGGCGATATTCATGTTATTCCTATTTTAGTTTGGCATCTGAATATGCCGGTTCTGGGATATAGAATAAATAATTTTACTTATATTACAGATGCAAATAGAATTGATGATATTGAAAAAGAAAAAATTAGAGGATCGGAAATTATTGTATTAAATGCATTACGGAAAGAGCAGCATATATCGCATTTTACATTAACCGAAGCAGTAGCATTGGCGCAAGAATTACAAATACCAAAAGCTTATTTTACACATATTAGTCATCAATTAGGCAAACACGAACTTGTAAATAAAGAATTACCAAGCCACATGGAGTTGGCTTACGATGGGTTGACCATTTTACACATATAACCTTCGCAGATAACAATCCTGAAAAGGTTATGAAACAATTTTTGAAAGATTATTTTACTTTTTCTAAAAAAGAACGAATTGCTGTATTTATTTTATTACTGCTAATAGGCATTGTAATTGCCTTGCCTTATTTCTTTTCAAAAGAAACACTTTCCCCGAAGGAAAATGCCACATTAACTTCTGCAATGAATGCTATTAATGCCAACCCATTACAAAAAGACTCTGTAAATACTATAGATTTATCGCAGCCTATTACCAATCATACTCAGCCGGAAGAAAAGAATAACTTATTTGTTTTTGATCCGAATATGATTGATGCAGATGGATGGAAAAAATTAGGAGTAAGAGATAAAACTATTCGCACTATTTTAAATTATAGAAGTAAAGGAGGCAAGTTTATAGTAGCAACCGACATTCGTAAAATATGGGGATTAAAAAAAGAAGAAGCCGATAGACTTATTCCATTTATTCAAATACAAAGCAATAATCCTATAAAGCAGTATAACAAAACATATCCTGCCCCAAAAAATACTGAGTCTTTAGAAATAAATACAGCAGCACCTCAGCAATTGAGGCAATTTTTAACGGATGCTTCTTTAGCATACAGAATAGTTAATTACCGAAATAAGTTAGGAGGCTTTATTAGTTTAACGCAAATAAAAGAAACCTATGGTATTACCGATTCTCTGTATCAAGCCATACAAAATTATCTTACTATCAATACTACCGCAATCAATAAAATAAATATTAATCAGGCTACAGAATACCAGCTTGCTGCTCATCCATATATTAAAACAAGTATTGCAAAAGCTATTATTATATACCGAAATCAATATGGAAATTATCAAACCATTGATGATCTTAAGAAAATTGTATTTATAGGTGATGATGTTTTTCAGAAAATATATCCCTACCTCACTGTGCAATAATGGTATGTAATAGATGAAAATGTAACCAAGTAGTTGTAGAATTATGCCATTATAGAACCATAATAAATTTTAATTTTCTGATAGTTATATTGTTTAGGAAGTTATAAAAAGAAGAAGCCCTCCAAAAAGAGGGCTAATTTTATCAGTATAATACATTAAGAACCACAATTGGAATGCAAGTTGCGAATCTTGTAGCAATAAAAAAAGAGGAAAAAACCTCTTTTTTTATTCAAGAAAATAGCTTAGGGTTGCATTATTATAAGTAGTAAATCCTTGTCAACTTTATCAATGAAATTCGGTAAATTTAAACGATATGATAAAAGTAGCTATTGCGGATGATCATTCATTGATGCGTGAGGGTATCAGAAATGTGTTACGTGTACATAAAAATATAGAAGTTATACTTGAGGCGGCCAACGGAAAAATATTAATTGATTTGCTTGAGTTGGGAAAT
Source organism: Bacteroidota bacterium (assembly GCA_021824855.1). Lineage (GTDB taxonomy): Bacteria > Bacteroidota > Bacteroidia > Chitinophagales > Chitinophagaceae > JAKAJX01. The sequence continues at coordinate 4,008 of JAKAJX010000179.1, forward strand.
CTTCCACATATTGTGTTATTAGATATTCAAATGCCTGAAATGGATGGCTATCAAACATTGAGTTATTTAAAAGATCATTATCCTTCTATAAAAGTAATTATGTTATCAATGATTTATGATGATTTTGTTGTAAGTAATTTAATGCAACGTGGAGCTTCGGCATTTATTTCTAAAAATATAGAACCTGCTACTTTGGTAGAAACTATTGAAAGAACTTATTTAAATAATGATAAGCATAAAGAAGATGTAGAAAAAGCGCCTGTTCCGGATAAAATAGGAAAAGAATCGATGCCTTTACTTACCGATAAAGAATTAGAATTATTAAAATATTCTTCTACTCATTTAACCTATAATCAGATAGCAGCACTAATGTTAATGAGCCCAAAAACATTAGAGCATTACAGAATTAGTTTATTTAAAAAAATGAAAATACAAACGCGTTCGGAATTGGCTGCTTTGTCAGTTCGAATGGGATTTGGTAAAACCAATTTCTAATACAAACTTAATCTTCAGTATTACCGGTTTTAAAAATATTATCTACAGCGCCGCCCAGCATTGGAAATTTTTCTTTTACAAAGTTGGCAATAGCTTGAATGGCTTTTTTGGCTTGTTCGGGGGTAATACCGGTTTCTTTTACTAAGCGTTCAATTAATTCGTTCATATATAATATTGAAATGTAGTTATTGAATAACCGCCACAAGATAATTTTGATAATGAAAAAAGCGATGAGAAGTTATGCCCATCGCTTTATATAAATGTGAGCATCTGTATTATGCTACTTTTAATAAATTTAATTTACTCTTACTAAACATTCTTTCGGCATAGTCGGCTGAAATATGCAAATAAGTTTCTCCGGTTCCGGGCATTTCAAACATCGCATCGGTTAATATACTTTCGCAAATACTTCTTAAACCTCGGGCACCTAATTTATATTCTAATGCTTTTTCAACCATAAAGTCTAATACTTCCTCATCTATTTTTAATGTTATATTTTCCAATTCAAACAGTTTGCTATACTGTTTAATTAACGAGTTTTTAGGTTCGGTAAGAATATTACGTAAAGTTTCTTTATCTAAAGGATTTAAGTGCGTAACAATAGGTAAGCGACCTAATAATTCGGGTATTAATCCAAAGCCTTTTAAATCTTGGGCGTTAATAAATTCTAATAAATTATTGCGTTGTGCATCTTGCAATTCTTTATTTACGTTAAAGCCTATTGCGTTCGTATTTACTCTTCGGGCAATTACTTTATCAATGCCATCAAATGCTCCGCCACAAATAAATAAAATATTTTTAGTATCTATTTTAATCATTTTTTGTTCGGGATGTTTTCTTCCGCCTTGTGGTGGAACTAAAACCTCTGTTCCTTCAAGCATTTTTAATAATCCTTGCTGAACGCCCTCTCCACTTACATCTCGTGTAATAGAAGGATTATCGCCTTTGCGAGCAATTTTATCTATTTCATCAACATACACTATTCCTCTCTCTGCAGCGGGTACATCGTAATTACAGTTTTGTAATAAGCGGGTAAGCATGCTTTCAACATCTTCTCCAACATATCCGGCTTCTGTAAAAACGGTGGCATCAACAATGGCAAATGGAACATTGAGCATTCGGGCAATGGTTTTAGCCAATAATGTTTTTCCTGTTCCGGTTTCGCCTACCATAATAATGTTGCTTTTTTCTATTTCAACATCATCGGTTTGTTTATGGGCAATTCTTTTGTAGTGATTGTAAACAGCCACTGATAGAACTTTTTTTGCATCGTCTTGCCCTATTACATATTCATCTAAAAAGCTTTTTATTTCAGATGGCTTTTTAATATTTAGCTTAAAGTTGGAAGAAAGATTGTCATTTTTTACATTTAATTCTTGTGCAATAATTTCTTGTGCATGCTCTACACAATTTTCGCAAATATGACCTTCTTGACCGGCAATAAGTATTTTAACCTCATCGCGATTGCGACCACAAAATGAACAATGTAAATGACTTTGTTTAGACATGATTTTTAGTTGTATCAGTTGTAATAATTGAATATTTTATTTTATTCGTTAGTGAACTGATAAATTAATACCGCTTATTTATATTTTAAATTCAATAAGGCAAAGTTACACTTTTCCTGTAAAGGAAGGCGACTGATTGGTAATTAAAGAAAATTGACAGTAGCGTAAACTGTATTTATAGCTTTGTTACAACAGCATCAACAATACCATAGGCTACAGCTTCTTTTGCATTCATCCAATAATCTCTATCAAAATCTTTCATAATTTGATCTACCGATTTACCACAATTTTCGGCTAAAATTTTAGCTCCAATTTCCTTGGTTTTACGCATTTGTTCGGCTTGTATTTCTATATCGGCAGAAGTTGCTTGAAAATATCCGCTTAAGCTGGGTTGGTGTATCATTACTTCTGCATGAGGATAGATATATCTTTTGCCTTTTTTTCCTACGCTTAATAAAATAGAACCCATACTGGCAGCCAATCCCATACAAATGGTACTTACCGGCGATTGTATTAATTTAATGGTATCGTACATTACCATACCACTTGTAACAACACCGCCCGGACTATTAATATATAATTTAATTTCTTCGCCTGGTTTATCGGCATCTAAAAGTAACAGTTTGCTTACAATATCTTTTGCACTTTTATCGTCAACAACACCCCATAAATACACAGCTCTTTTTTCAAAAAAGAGTTTCTCCATTTTTTTTACAATAAAGCCGGGTTGTTGTTCTTGTTTTTCTTCTTGTGGCTTTTCTTCTTCTTCATCCTCATTTAAAAAAGGATTAATAATATATTTCGACTGAATTTTATTTATTTCCATCTTTTGAAAAGATTTTATTGGTATTTAATATTGAAGAATGCAATTTTTGGATGATTAGATATGTTTAATCTTTCTTTTCTTTTCTTGGATTGATTAAGAGCACTTCATCTACCAAGCCATATTCTTTTGCTTCTAAAGCGGTCATCCATAAATCTCTATCGCTATCTTTTGTAATAGTTTCAATAGATTTTCCTGTGTGATTGGCAGTTATTTCGTACAATTCTTCCTTTAATTTTTTAATTTCTTTGGCTGTAATTTCAATATCACTTGCTTGCCCGCCAATTGCTCCACTTGGCTGATGAATCATTATTCTGCTATGTTTTAAAGCAGTTCTTTTTCCTTTTACACCGGCACATAATAATATTTGTCCCATACTGGCAGCTATACCTGTGCAAATGGTTGCAATATCCGGACTAACAAATTGCATAGTATCATAAATGCCTAAACCTGCATAAACGCTGCCGCCGGGGCTATTAATGTACATTTGAATATCTCTGCTTCTATCAACACTATCTAAAAATAAAAGCTGTGCTGTAATTATGTTAGCCACATAATCGTCAATGCCTTGCCCCAAAAAAATAATTCTATCCATCATTAAACGGCTGAAAACATCCATTTGAGCAATGTTTAAAGGCCTTTCTTCAATAATATATGGCGTAAGGTTTGTTGGGTTAAACTGCGTTTTAAAACTATGTAAGGTATTACTGCTGATACCTTTGTGTTTTATGGCATATTTTTCAAATTCTTTTCCTAAGTTCATCGGTTATTATTTATAGAATGAAGGTAAGTGTTTTGGAGTTTCAAATACCGTGCAAACTAATTGAAGCGACAAAATTGCAGTTATATTATTGTAGAATAATTGATAAGTATATTGGTAGAATTGTGTAACTGTTGTGGAGCATTGGCGTGACAATATTTTAGATTGTTGCAATTTTTGTTTATATTTTATAGTCAATTAATAAAATGACATTATGCAAAAGTCTTTTATTCATTTATTGAGCTACTTACTTTTTTGGGGGATAATAAATGCTTGTACAAGAAGTGTTGAGAATAATTTAAGTTTAGTTGGAAAATGGCAATGGACCTATTCATACGGAGGTATTGCAACTCAGCGAATTAATTCTTCGCCCAATATTGTGGTATTTAATTTTAACTCCGACTCAACTTACAATTATATGGAAAATGGAGTGGTAAAATCCAATGACAAGTACCAATTAACTCGGATAAATGCTAATACGGTTGTTTTAAGGTTACAGAATTTTGTTGCTTCTAAACTTTGGCTAAGTCCGAATGGTGAAATTTATACAATCAGTGGAGATACGTTAACATTTACCGATTATATGATTTCAGATGGATATAATCATTATTTTCAGCGAATAAAATAGAGCATTAGTAGTCCATCACATGTATGTTTTAACTGGCGGAACATAGCTACTACTTTATGTTCAAAATTATTTTCTGCTGTAATTAGGTGCTTCTTTTGTAATATCAATATCGTGAGCATGGCTTTCTTTCATACCTGCGTTAGTTATTTTTACAAAAGTAGCTTGTTGTAAGTCTTTAATAGTTTTGGCTCCGCAATAACCCATGCCCGAACGTAAACCCCCAACAAACTGATAAACGATCTCACTTAAATTTCCTTTGTATGCCACACGACCTTCGATACCTTCGGGAACAAACTTTTTAATATCATCCTCCACATCCTGAAAATATCTGTCGCTGCTGCCTGTCTGCATCGCACCTAAACTTCCCATGCCGCGGTATTGCTTGAATTTTCTTCCTTCATAAATAATTGTTTCGCCCGGACTTTCTTCTGTTCCTGCAAACACACTTCCCATCATCACCACATTAGCGCCTGCTGCCAATGCTTTAACCATATCGCCGGTGTAACGAATACCACCATCGGCA
>JAKAJX010000156.1 GCA_021824855.1 Bacteroidota bacterium
TGCTATTATTAAGTTTTCAATCCAAAATAAATTAATTATTGGATTGTTAACCTTTGGATTAATTATTTGGGGTGGGTTTTCTGTTGCCAAACTTCCTATCGATGCAGTTCCGGATATTACCAATAACCAAGTTTTAATTATAACTTCTGCACCCAGTTTAGGAGCTCCCGATGTAGAAAGATTTATTACAGTACCTGTTGAATTAGCTACTCGCAATATTGCCGGAATTACAGAGCAAAGAAGTTTTTCGAGATTTGGTTTAAGCTTAGTTACATTGGTTTTTGATGATAAAACCGATGTGTATTGGGCAAGGCAACAAGTGAGTGAACGATTGGTTAAGGTACAATCGCAACTGCCCACAGGTATTGGTGTTCCTGAAATGGGACCGGTTACTACGGGGTTAGGAGAAATATATCAATATGTTGTTCGCCCAAAGCCCGGATATGAACAACAATACAATTTAACCGAGTTGAGAAATATTCAGGATTGGATTGTTAGAAGACAATTATTAGGAACCGATGGTGTTGCCGATGTAAGCAGTTTTGGCGGATTGGTTAAGCAATATGAAGTTGCTGTAAATACCGATAAACTAAAAAGTTTTGAAATAACCATTGGAGACATTTATAAAGCATTGAACGAAAATAACCAAAATGCCGGAGGTGCTTACATTGAAAAAGGGCCTAATGTTTTATTTATTAGAACAAGTGGTTTGGCTAAAAGTATAGAAGATATTAACAGCATTGTTATAAAACAAGTAAATGGTTCAATTCCGGTTTTAATTAACGATGTTGCAGAAGTTAAAATTGGCAATGCCGTTCGTTTTGGTGCCACTGTTTATAATAATGAAGGCGAAGTAGCCGGAGCTGTGGTAATGATGTTGAAAGGAGAAAACAGTAGTAAAGTAATTGATAATATTAAACAGAAAATTAAAGTAATTGAAAAAACCTTACCCGAAGGTGTTGTAATTGAACCTTTTTTAGATAGAACAAAAATGGTTAATAATGCAATTGGTACTGTTGAGCATAATTTATTGGAAGGTGCATTAATAGTAATTTTTGTGTTGGTTTTATTTTTAGGAAATATTCGTGCCGGATTTATTGTGGCATCTGTTATTCCACTCAGTATGTTATTTGCTGTAATAATGATGAATGCATTTGGCGTAAGTGGTAATTTAATGAGTTTAGGTGCATTAGATTTTGGTTTATTGGTTGATGGTGCAGTAATTATTGTAGAAGCTGTAATGCATAAAATTACCCATCATTCAGGATTTAAAGAAGCTACTACCATTAATCAACATCAAATGAATGTGGAGGTAGAAGAATCGGCAGGTAAAATGATGAACTCGGCTGTATTCGGGCAAATTATAATTCTTATTGTATATCTACCCATTTTAACATTACAAGGAATTGAAGGAAAAATGTTTAAGCCAATGGCACAAACAGTTTCATTTGCCATATTGGGTGCATTTATTTTATCGCTAACGTATGTGCCAATGCTAACTTCTTTATTGCTAAATAAAAAAATTAGTCGTAAAGCAAATTTTTCCGATAAAATGATGCACTTCTTTAATCGGCTATACAAACCTATATTAAAGAAAGTATTGCATCAACCATGGATAATTGTAATTACCGGATTTAGCTTATTTATAGTTTCGCTAATTATTTTAATGAATATGGGAGGTGAATTTATTCCTAAATTAGAAGAAGGCGATTTTGCAGTAGATACCAGATTATTAACAGGTTCTTCTCTTACCAATACTATTCAAACTACTCAAAAAACTGCGGAAGTATTATTAAAAAATTTTCCGGAAATTAAAAAAGTTGTTACCAAAATAGGCTCAGGTGAAATACCTACCGATCCAATGCCTTTAGAAGCTGCTGATATGATGCTCATATTGAAAGATAAAAGCGAATGGAAAAATGCATCATCTTTCGATGAGTTAGCAGAAAAAATGAGCAAAAAATTAGAAGATGTTCCCGGCATAACTACCGGCTTTCAATTTCCGGTGCAAATGCGATTTAATGAATTAATGACCGGAGCAAGGCAAGATGTAGTTTGTAAAATTTTTGGAGATGATTTGGATACACTTGCTATGCATGCCAATGAATTAGGAGAAGTTATTAAAACAGTTTCAGGTGCAAAAGATCTATACATTGAAACGGTTACCGGTGTTCCTCAAATTGTTATTACCTATAACCGTGAAGCAATTGCGCAATATGGTGCAAATATTTCCGAGATAAATAATACTATTCAATCGGCTTATGCAGGCAATGTTGCAGGATTGGTATTTGAAGGAGATAAACGATACGATTTAGTAGTACGATTGGATGAAAAGCAAAGGCAAAATGTAAGTAATGTTGGAAATTTAATGATTGGGTTAAAAAATGGCAATCAAGTACCTTTAAATGTATTGGCCAATATTGAATTAAAAGATGGTCCTTATCAAATTCAACGTGAAGATGCCAGGCGAAGAATTACTGTAGGTTTTAATGTTCGCGGTAGAGATGTACAAAGTATTGTAACCGAATTGCAACAAAAAGTTGCTAAATCCGTACAACTTTCTGCAGGATATTATATCACTTATGGTGGTCAATACGAAAATTTGCAAAGAGCCTCTCAACGACTAAGCATTGCAGTACCCGCTGCACTACTTTTAATTTTAGTAATGTTATATTTTGCTTTTAATAAAATTAAATATGCATTGCTCATTTTTTCGGCAATTCCACTTTCTGCAATTGGTGGTGTATTTGCTTTATTTAGCCGAGGTATGCCATTTAGTATTTCTGCAGGGGTTGGTTTTATTGCATTGTTTGGAGTAGCAGTTTTAAATGGCATTGTATTGATTGGCGAAATGAATCGTTTACGGCACGATGGTATAACAGACATTGTGCAAGTAATAATGCAAGCAACAACCGTTCGGTTAAGACCCGTATTAATGACCGCGGCAGTAGCTTCGTTAGGGTTTTTACCAATGGCTATTAGTAATGGTGCAGGAGCCGAAGTGCAAAGACCATTAGCTACGGTGGTAATTGGTGGGTTAGTAAGTGCCACTATTCTTACATTATTGTTATTACCTGCTTTGTATTTATTATTTGAACGAAAAAAGAAACTACATCTTACCAATAAAAATGTTATACTAACCATTGCAATACTGCTATTATCCAGTAATGTTTTTTCTCAGCATAATAGCAGCAAAAAAATGACTTTGAAAGAAGTACTTACTGCTGGTTTAAACAATGCCGAAATAATGAAATTAAGTACATGGGAAGAAAAATATTACGATAAGCTGCGATCAACAGCCAGTGATATACCTAAAGCACAAGTTGGAGTAGAAATGGGAAATTTTAATAGTATTTATTTCGATTCTAAAATTTCTGTTATGCAAAACTTTGCATCGGGTAATTTTTATCGAAAACAAAAGAATTTGTTAGAAACATTTTTTCAATCGGCTAAAGCTCAAACACAAGTAAAAAAAGCCGAGTTAAAAAAGTTGTTAGAACAGTTATATACTCAGCTTCAATATTTGCAGGCAACAACTGCATTAACAAATTATGTTGATAGTATTTATATGAAATATGTAAAAATTGCTCAGCTTAGGTTTGATAAAGGAGAAAGTAATTTGTTAGAAAAAATAAGTTTAGAGAATAAAGTAGCACAGAACAAATTGTTATTACAAGCTACCGAAAGTGATTTGCTTTCTGTTCAATTACAATTAGGCATATTGTTGCAAGCAAATTTTACTATTGAAGCAGCAGATACTTTACATTTCAATAAAAAACTTTTTGATACAGCTTTACTGCAGCAACAGCCTATACTTACATATTATCAGCAATTGCAGCAACAAAATGTAGCACAAACTGCTGTAGAAAAAGCTAAGTTAAATCCCGAATATTTTATAGGATTGAATAACCAATCAATTATAGGTTGGCAACTAAATAAAGATAAAACTGAAAATTATTATGATGCAGGCAAACGGTTTTTTTCAGTAACAGCAGGTCTATCTATTCCATTATTTACTAAAGCACAACATGCAAAAATTGAGGCTGCTAAAATAAATGAGCAAATTGGTGAAGTATCTTTTAAAATAGCTAAAAATAATATGCAGTCTGCTTTATTTAAAGCATTGCAAGATTACAATAAGTACAGTAATACTGCATTGTATTATCAATCGCAAGGCATTAATCAATCTAATGCAATTATTAGCAATGCAAATTTAAGTTATCAAACTGGGCAAATAAATTATGTAGAATGGGCAACTTTATTTAATGAGGCAGTAGCAATTAAATACGAGTATCTCAATGCCATGTTTCAGCAACATGTAACTGAGGCAGAATTAAATTATCTCTTAATCAACAATTAAATTTAAAACTATGTTTCGTCAGCATAATACTATCATAACTGTTTTTCTTTTTCTAATTGTAAGTTCTTGCAGTAGTAAAAATAATAATTCAGCAATATCCATCAATCAATCTAAAAACGATACCATTGTTTCATTAACTGTAGAGCAAATAAAAAATGCAGGCATAGTTACGGGCTATCCAGAAGAAAAAAATATGCCTACTGTTATAAAGCTTAATGGAGTGGTAGATGTTCCTCCACAAAACTTATTATCTGTAAGTTTTCCTATGGGTGGATATTTAAAAAGTTCTAATTTATTACCGGGTTCGGCAGTATTTAAAGGACAAGTAATTGCTGTAATGGAAGATCAAAGTTATGTGCAACTGCAACAAGATTATTTAATTGCAAAAGCTAAGATGGAATATGTAAGTGTAGATGTGCAAAGGCAAAAAGAATTAAGCGATGCAGATGCAGCGAGCAAAAAATCATATCAGCAAGTTGCAAGTGATTTTAAATCGCAGCAAATAATAATTAAATCATTCGAAGAAAAATTGAAAGTTATTGGTATTAATCCCGAAAAGTTAAACGTTTCAACCATTTCACGCACGGTAAATGTACGGTCGCCTATCAATGGCTTTGTTACCAAAGTAAATGTGAATGTGGGAAAATATGTTAATCCAACTGATGTTATGTTTGAATTGGTAAATCCTGATGATATTCATGCGGCAATGACAGTTTTTGAAAAAGATATTTCTTTATTTTCAAAAGGAATGAAAGGCTATGTAGCATTGGCAAATGAACAACAAAAGAATGAAGAAGTGGAGGTTGTTTTAATAACTAAAAATATTTCTGATAATAGAACAGGAATCATGCATTGTCATTTCTTGCATCCTAATCATCAACTGCTGCCGGGTATGTTTTTAACAGGCAATTTTATTGTTAAGAATAAAAAATTGATTGTAGTACCCGAAGATGCTGTAGTGCGTTATGCCGGAAAGCAATATGTGTTTATTGCAAAAGGTGATAGTAAGTTTTATATGACAGAAGTAGAGGTTGAAGCTGAAGCTAATCACATTGTAGCAATAAAAAGTTTGTTGAACATAAATTGGTTGCAACAAAATTTGGTAACTAAAAATGCGTATGTGTTATTGGGTAAATTAAAAAATAAAGTGGAAGAATAGTAATTGTAAATAGCTTTTGCTTTATAAACTAAAGAAGGGACAAGATATTTTGTCCCTTCTTTTTGCAATGGCAAATTATTTTGTTTTATTTTTCCATTCTATAGATGCAAATGCTTTAGAAGCATTTTTCATAAAATCATTTTTACACTCTTTAGAGCAAAAGCCAATTACTTTTTTTTTGTAATGTACGGTATCTTCTATACCTGCAATTACAGGCATTCCGCAAGTTGGGTCCTTCTTATTATCTACCATAGCAACAGTGTATTTAGCTGAATCTTTTTTGGGCATCAATATGGTTGTATTACTTTTTTCTTGTTGTTTTTGTGTTGTTGAAGAATTAGAACAAGCAGCAAATAATAAAACAACAATGCCCATAAAATAGAAAGAAATCTTTTTGCTCATATACATGTATTTTACTTTAAAATTAATTCATTTGATTGTTATAGTGCAAAACTAAGATGCACCATTCCTTGCATACTTAAAGTGGTTTGTCCGGCTGCAAATTTTTGTGCTAAAGGAAATTGAATATTTGCTCCAATGGTAATATTTTGTATTGTTATTTCCATTCCGGTTAAAGCTGTAAATAAATAACCACCGGTGGCATAGGAACCTGTATTTAAACCATCACTTAAAATAATTTTATTTCCGTTCAGTTTATTGCCTTCTATATTTTCGAATGCTATTCCCGCATTTGGTACAAAGGTTATTTTTTTTCTGTTAATTCTATAGTAAGCAATGCTATTTAAAGTTAATTTATTGCCATACTGATAATGCTGCTGATTGGGAGTACTAATTTTATAATTAGCAATGGTATTTATTCCAAAATTATCTATTTGAATATCATGCCTTGCAGTTAAGAAAAAATCAATACTTCCGGTTCCTATTTGTGCATTAATATCAGCTAAAGTAGTATTCATGTCTGTAACATTGATATTAAAAGATCCGGTAGGTAATTTAATTCCTCCACCAATCCATATTTGTTGAGATGCTTTATACGATTGGTTTTTAAGATAGCGTGTATCAAATATTTTATAATTGGCAAGCAGCGTGATATCGCCTATGCCAGATTTATGGGTAGTGCCCATATCATCATCTCTTTGTATATTATAATAGTAAGGAAGAAAAGTTAATAGTTGCCATTTTCTTCCAATATTAATGCCACTCCAAATTTCGGCACTGTTATAAAAGTTATGGCTGAATTGTTGGGGATTATTTAATAAGCTGGTATGAAATTCGGAATAGCTATACCTTATTCCCATAAATCTACTTTTAAAATCTGGAAATAAACCCATGTATAAATTTCCACCTCCACAGCCGCAAATGCTACAGCCATAACCACTAGATACTATTGCCAACAAGGCAATAGCCAGAAATAATTTTTTCATCTAAAAAAATAAATTAATTGGTTGATACTAAAGTGTCATAAGCATATTTCTAAACTTATGAGCAAGGCGGATGAAATATGGAAGTTGGGAAATCGATGGGTTGTTTATTATTAAACTTGGAAAATGGCAAAATTGGAGCATTATTAAAGGCAAAAGTAAATGAAGTTAATTTTGTAAAGTATAGTACTTCATTTTTGGTTTTTATGTTTCGCTCAGGGTTTTGTTTATCTTTATTTTCTTCTTGTTTAAGTTTTTTCATAAGTTGGCAATGCCCATTGCAATGTAACATAGGCTTTGCTTTATTTTCGCAATTCTTAGCAAATGATGCAGTGTTTGTGTAATAGGCTACTACAACTATTATCTTATTAAAAGTTTGAACAGAAAAGGCAAAAAATGTTACTATTAGTAAAAGCTGTTTCATTGTTAATGAGCCGTAAAGTACGGCGTAAATTATGGCACCTTTTGTGATTTGACTCATAATTTATCAACACTCCTTACTTTTGCTTTTATGAAAAAATTTGCTGTAATTGTTGCAGGTGGTAATGGACAAAGAATGGAAAGTGCTTTGCCAAAGCAATTTTTATTGCTGAAAGAAAAGCCAATATTATGGTACACTGTACAAACTTTTTTAAAAAGTTTTAGCGACCTGCAAATTATTTTAGTACTGCCTCAAGCTTTTATCGAAAATGGCGATAGTATTGTTACTGGTTTAGATGCAACTAACAGAATTAAAATTATTCAAGGTGGAGATACTCGATTTCAATCGGTAAAAAATGGTTTGCAATTGGTTGAAGCTGATTCAATTGTTTTTGTACATGATGGCGTTAGATGTTTGGTTGATGAAGATCTTATACAAAGATGTTATTGGCAAGCTATTGAAAAAGGAAGTGCGGTGCCTGTAGTTACTGCAACCGATAGTATACGTATTGTTGAAGGAGAAAATCATGCTGTTTGTAATAGAAATAATATTCGCATTATTCAAACACCACAAACATTTAAAAGCAATATATTGTTGCCTGCATTTCAGCAACCATATATCAATGATTTTACCGATGAAGCTACTGTGGTAGAAGCTAACGGAAATAAAGTTTATTTAATTGAAGGAAATTATAATAACATTAAAATTACTCGTCCTGTAGATTTGTTGATAGCCGAAAAAATGATAGAAGAAAAATTAATGCTTAAATAGGTTGAATGGAAATTTTAAATAGTTAAAATGCCAATGATAATAAGGCTGATTGTATGCACCCATTTTTTGGTAAAACTCTTTTACACCAGGTATTTCAGAACCTTCCAAATCGAGCAACAAATTGCAAGATGCAAACTCTTGTATCATATGATCCATTAAAAAATGATTGGCATGTTGTAGTTTACCTTGATGTGTGGTTACATTAATGATATTGTATAATCGGTGATTGTCTTTTAATAAAATTGCTGCCGATAAAATTTCGTCATTTTCATTCTTTACTATTCTGACAATACATTGATTTGTTTTTTTGTAGGTTTCGCAAATTGTTTTAAACTTACTGTAATCTTTATTTTTTATATGAACATTTTTTTTCTGAATTATTGTTTTGTGAAGTTGCATGCAGCTATCAATATTTTCGGATGGTAAATACAGAAGTTGGTTCGATTTTTTTAAAATGCGTTTAAAGTTGGTAGAGTATGCCGAATATATTTTATGATAACCTTCTCTAAGGTCAATTATATAATTATCTCTGAGTGTAAAAGAATGAAGATGTTCTATGTTTATATTTTGATGATTTAAAAAATAATTGCCATACTTTGTAAATGATTTTGCCATTTGCATGGCGTTAGAAAAGTCTTTC
>JAKAJX010000180.1 GCA_021824855.1 Bacteroidota bacterium
ATTAAATGAAGAACAACAAAAATGTGTTACACTGTTTTATGTAAATAAAAAAACCTATCAAGAAATTTCGGATAATACAGGCTTTACATTAATGCAAGTAAAAAGTTATATTCAAAATGGGAAACGCAATTTAAAAATTTTAGTAACCCAAAAACTGAATGAAAAAAATGAACAATATTGATAACATATTGAACGCTAACAATACCGATTTAACCGAAGATTTATTATTAAAGTATGTTGAAGGAAAGCTACCAAAAGAAGCAGCTTATTCCGTTGAAAAAGCAATGGCCAATTCTCAATTTGTAAACGATGCTGTAGAAGGATTGGAAAATTTTAAAAACAAAAAAAATATTCAACAACTAATAGAAGAACTCAATTCACAATTACAAAAGCAAACAATAAAACCAAAAATTAAAAGAGAAAAAAGAAAGATAAAATTTATAGACGGAATACTTATTGCAGTTATTATTGTATTAATACTTAGCATGTTGGGATATGCAGTAATACATGCTTACAATAAAGCAAAACCCAATCATACAAATCAAAAAATAGTACCCTAACTATTAATTATCTTCTACAAAATTTTCTAATATACGCCTCATATTGCGGATACATTTTCATCAATATGTCTGCTTTAGCCAATTCAAAATCGTTAAAATCAAATCCGGGAGCTACTGTACAACCCACTAAACTAAAGTTACTACCCGGTGCAGGTTCTGCAGCAAACCAACATTCGGCTGGTACTACATATTGAAATGTATCGCCCATTGGTATATTATTTCCCAACCTAACTGTTGTTAAAATTCCTTTAGTATCTATAATATAAATTAACAAGGTTTGTCCGCTATAAAAATGCCAACATTCATCGCTTTTAATTTTATGAAATGCCGAAAAATTATCTTTTTCTAACAAAAAATAAATTGCGGTTGAAAAATGATTAACTCCTGTAAACCTTTCCGGCAAAGCATTTTGCGCAATAGTTTCGGAAGATCTATAAGTTTCCTTATAATATCCACCCTCAGGATGAGGCAATAACTGATAATGTGTAATTATTTGCTGAACAGAAAGTGATAACATATAGCATAAAAATAACCAAAATAGCTATTGCTACTATAAGGTTGGATTATATACTTTCTTCCTAACAATTCGATGAATAATAATTACAGCTACCAATCCAATAGAATAAGTAATCCATTTATTTACACTTCCATTAAACATGGCCCATCCATACATCGATATCCAATACATTAAGTAGACAACCAAAACAATGGCAATAACAATCATTATGGTAGCTCCAATTGCTTTTATTTCATTTCTAATGTCAAGATTTAGTTTCATATACTACAATTTTAAGTTTAACAAATAGGATAAAGACAATGATTTAATTTACTACATATCAGCATATACAAGTGATACAATTTTTTTAAAAGATAATTAAAAATGATAAGAAAAGCTAATAAAAAAAATAGTATTACTTATATGTATCTTGTAGTTAAAATACTACAAAATAAGTAGTAAACTAATTTTTATTTTAAAATTTGAATTGTATGGAGCCTAAAGATAAATTTTCCAATCAATCGAAATTATATGCAACTTATCGTCCTAATTACCCTGATAAATTATTTAATACTATTTATCAGCAGCTCAATTGTTTTACAACAGCATTAGATGTTGCTACAGGAAACGGACAAATAGCGTCTGTTTTAGCCAATAAATTTGAAAAAGTGTATGCAACAGATATTAGCGAAAATCAATTAACTAATGCCATTAAAAAAAACAATATTATTTATAAAAAAGAAGCCGCAGAAAATTTTTCTTTTCCCGATAAAAGTTTTGATCTAATTACTGTTGCTCAGGCTATTCATTGGTTCGATATTGAAAGGTTTTATACTGAAGTAGAGAGAACACTTAAACCCAATGGAATTATTTGTGTAATTGGTTATGGCTTATTACAAATTGATGAATTCATTAATCCAATATTAAACCATTTTTATACCAACGTTATTGGCCCTTATTGGGATAAAGAACGAAAACATATTGATACAGCTTATCAATCTATTCCATTTCCATTTAACCTCATTCCATCTCCCCAATTATTTATGGAATATGAATGGACGTTAGAGCATTTTATAAAATACCTTGAAACATGGAGCGGATACCAAAATTTTATACAAGTAAATAATTATAATCCAATTGGGTGCAGTATGCTACAAGATTTGCAAGAATATTGGAATAAAGATGAAACCAAGAAAATAAAATTTCCGCTATTTATAAAACTTGGAAGAAAAATATAAATTATTCCCGTATTTATACCGCCTTAAAAACATTTTTATACTGTAATACATGGTGCTTTGCAGCATTATTTTTCATTAGCTGTAGCTGCGTTTCGTATACATCTTCTAAAATTTTTGGCTTAATAATCTTAACATTATTTAACCATTGAAATATCCAACCCAATAATTCTCTATTAATTCCACATTGCATTCTATATTTCCAATTTCCATTCGGCAATTTTGAAAATTGCTGTGTATCATGCCATTGATATTTACTAACAAAATCCCCTGTTATAGAAGAAAATTCTAATTCAATATTATACACTTTGTTATCAATATTACTACTAATCCCAAACCTCTTCTGCATTTCCTTCAATCCATTTTGTTGTAATAATGTAGAATAAAAACTTTTATTACTTAAAGTATAATCAGAAATTTTTGAAACATCAAACACCAAAAATAAATTGTTATGTACAGAATATCCGGTTACAAAAAACTGACCTCTGTGATATATAATCATCAAAGGTTTAAACTGAAACGGGTATCTTATTTTTTTAGGTAAAGAAGTTGCATCTCCTTCTATTGAATTAATGATTACTATTTTTTGATTTGAAATTGCCCAAATTAAATCTTCCATCGTTTTATGAAAAGAAGAAGAATATTCTGCTTCATAAAAATGGGTATTTACAATTTGAAATGAATCTAAATAAGTATAGGTTATCTTATTTTGAGATAGTACTTTCTCATCTAAAATATCTCTAAATTTTTTAAGAGAAGATTCTCTTTCGTTACTTAATATTCTTGGCAGTGTAATTCTACTAAGTTGAAATGAATTAATATCAAAAGTCGAAATTTCTTTGCTTTGATTAGTTTTTTGTAACCAATAAGTTTTCTTATTATAAAGCCCGGTTTTAATTACTATCTGTTCATCTGCTCGCAAATAATATTTTTCCAATTGCTTTACATCAAGATATAATTGCCTGCTTTTAACTTGAATACCTTTTGCTAATAAAGTTGTATATAAATCATCAATAGAAATTGCTCGCTTTTCAAGTATCGTATAAATTAATTGGATTCGTTCAAGCTGATTCATGTTTGCAATTTAATTACAAACATAAAAGTAGTATTAAAAAATAATACATGTATCAACTAATTTTGTATTGTAAGCTCAGGTATTTATTATACTTATAAATTATCATAGAATTAATCTCGTATCTGGGGGGTGTTAGATTAAGCTCTATCGGTAGTTCAAATACTCTAAAAGTTTACTAAAAAAAGCTGCCATATTCGGCAGCTTTTTTGTGGACCTGAGCGGACTCGAACCGCTGTCCAAACATAATTACCATAAGCTTTCTACATGCTTAGTCTATTATTAATTGTCGGTACTCGGCAGGAAACAAACCAACCAACTGAGCACTTAGCTGAATAGTCTTAAATTGTTAGCACAGCCTTTAACAATAGCAACCCGTTTTGTTTTGAGTCGGCGGCGGAACTTGGTAACAGATAAACCTGTTCGGCGGCCCAAATGACTGATTAATCACTGATTAAGCAGCCATGGCATACTGAGTATTGCCATTTAATTGTTGAATATTCAGATTAAAGTGCTAATTATCCAACGCACTGCATGCTTACACCTACCGTAACCTATGCTGTCAAAACCAGTACAGGCCCAAAGAAATATATGATTTTTAAATGTTCAATTTTTTATCAAAGAACTTTTTGGCTTTTTAATTCTTGTAACGCAAACCCTGTAACTTGTTTCTTCTAACTTTTATTTAAACAACCTTAAAAAATCTAATCCTAATGCATACGCCATTAAACCTAATAACAAAATCATGCCAACCATTTGAGCATACTCCATAAATTTATCACTCGGCTTACGTCCGGTGATCATTTCTACAATAGTAAACAAAGCATGACCACCATCTAAAGCTGGAATAGGTAAAATATTCATAAATGCCAATATAATTGAAAATATGGCAGTAAGTGTCCAGAAAGTTTGCCAATCCCACTGACTTGGAAATAGGCCGCCAATACTAATTACACTACCCAACGATTCGCTTGCTTTTGCTTTGCCGGTAAAAAGTTGTTTAATGCCGGTTAAATAATGTGATAGTGTATTCCAGCACATCGTATATCCTGCAGGAATAGCTTCGGCAAAAGAATATTTTTTGGTTTCTACCGTAAAGCCCAATTTATCGAAATCGGTTACAGGATGCACGCCAATTTTACCATCGGCAATTAACGGAACCTTAATTAGTAAGGTATCTTTTTGGTTTCGAATTACTTTTAGCTGAATAGTTTTTTTAGAACTGCTATTCTTCATGGCAGCAAAAAATTCATTTGCATATAATGCCGATAGAGAGTCTATCCCAATTATCCTATCGCCTACTTTAACACCTGCTTCAGGAGCTTTAGACGATTTTTCGAATTCACTAATAATAAATGGAAACCTAACTGTAGCAAATTTTTCGCCTTTCGATTTATTCAATTCTCGAATTAAATTATCGGATATAGGCAATTGCACTTCTTGCGAATCGCGTAAAACTGTAATTGATTTTGCTTCAGATACAATAATTTCGCCGGCAATTTTAAATTCATTTTTTACATCTTTATTCCCAATTTTCAAAACCACATCGCCATCTTTCAATCCAATTTGTTTACCTAAACTATCGGCATAAAAACCATATTTTAAACCTTTGGCAGGCAAATATTCTTCTCCCCATGCATACATAATTCCAATAAAGATTACAATTGCCAAAATAATATTTACTACCACGCCTCCAATCATAATTATTAAGCGTTGCCATGCTTTTTTAGAACGAAATTCATAGGGCTGAGGAGGCAATTTTAATTGCTCTTTATCCATACTTTCATCAATCATTCCGGCAATTTTTACATAGCCGCCAAATGGCACCCACCCAATACCATACTCGGTTTCGCCTTTTTGCTTTTTCCACAAACTAAACCATGGATTGAAGAAAAGATAAAATTTATCTACTCGGCATTTAAAAATTTTGGCAGGAATAAAATGCCCTAATTCGTGTAGTACAACTAATATTGAAAATGATAAAATAAATTGTGCAGTTTTAATACCAACTACGCTCCATTCGATTGCTAATAACATTTAATTTTTTTTAATTAATAACTATTCTATTTCTTTTTGTTTTTACTGAATAAGCCTTGTATCCCTATATAATTTATAATTCTACAAGCGAGGCTGCAAAATTACGAGACTCGGCATCTGTTTCAAATAATTCTTCTATGGTTGGATTTTCTATAAAAGAAATTTTTTGTAAAGTTCTTTCAACCATTTCAGTCATATCTAAAAACCCAATTCTGTTTCTCAAAAAAGCATATACGGCAATTTCGTTAGCAGCATTTAAAACACAAGGCATATTACCACCTTTATGCAATGCATCTATTGCCAATGCTAAATTTCTAAAGGTTCTTAAATCGGGTTCATCGAAAGATAAAGTATTAGGTTTTCTAAAATCGTATCGAGGAAAATTATTAACTATTCTTTGTGGAAAAGCCATAGCATATTGAATAGGTAATTTCATGTCGGGCAAACCCATTTGTGCTTTAATACTACCATCTTGAAATTGAACCATACTATGAATAATACTTTGCGGATGAATTACAACTTGAATTTGATTGGGTTCTAAATTAAATAACCATTTGGCCTCAATCATTTCTAAGCCTTTGTTCATTAAAGTGGCAGAATCGATGGTAATTTTTGCCCCCATACTCCAATTAGGATGCTGCAAGGCATGATCTCGTTTTACATTTACTAAAAAATTGGGCTTTCTGCCTAAAAAAGGGCCACCGCTTGCAGTTAAAATAATTTTATCAATTTTATTTCTGCCTTCGCCCACCAAGCATTGAAAAATGGCTGAATGTTCGCTATCAACCGGAATAATAGGAACTCGTTTTTCAACTGCCTTTTTCATTACAATTTCTCCGGCAACTACTAAGGTTTCTTTGTTAGCTAAAGCAATAGTTTTATTATTTTCTAATGCTTGCAGAGTAGGTTTTAATCCGGCATAACCTACAATAGCGGCAAGCATCATATCGTAACTATCTAATGCTGCAGCTTCTTCTAATCCTTTTTCGCCCGCAAGTACTTTTGTAGGTGTATTTGCCAATGCTTGTTTTACGGATTGGTATTTTTTTTCGTCTCCAATAACAACATAATTTGCATTTAGCTGCAATGCTTGTTGCACTAACAATTCGTCGTTGGTATGAGCTGTTAGCACTTCAACACTAAATAAATTGGGATTAGCGGCAATTACTTCTATTGCCTGTGTTCCAATTGAACCTGTAGAACCAAATATTGCAATACGCTTTTGTGTCATGAGTGATGCAAGATAAAGAAAGTCTTTTATGACTGAATAGTAAAATGAATAAGTTCGTTGGCAATTTTTCTATCATTGCTTAATCGGGGAACTTTATTTTGGCCGCCTAATTTTCCTATAGAACGCATGTAATCAATAAACCCATTCTTTTTTACAATTCTTATTTGCAGCTTATCTAAAATATTTCCCGTTATTAAATCATCGTAATATACATTCTTATTCCTCAAATTAGTATCTACTTTTTGAATGAAATTATTCATATCTACGGGATAGTTTTCAAATTCAATAAACCACTCATGAAAACTTTTACCTTCGGTAGTAGATATATTAGGTGCTACGGTAAATTCTATAATTTTTATATTTTCTTCAGCTGCAGCTTTAAGTAAAGCATATTCTACCTCCTCACTTATTACATGTTCGCCAAAAGCCGAGATAAAATGTTTTATTCGGCCTGTTACAATTAAGCGATATGGATTAGTGCTAATAAATTTAACAGTATCGCCAATATTATATGCCCATAACCCGGCATTGCTACTAATTATTAAAGCATAATTTTCGCCAATTCTGATATTTTTTAAAGAAAGTCTTGTTGGATGCTCATTAAATATTTCGGCAACAGGAACAAATTCAAAAAATATTCCGCTATTGGTATTTAGCAATAATCCTTCTTGCTGATAATTATCCTGAAAGGCAAAAAAACCTTCGCTTGCCGGAAATAATTCTATATAATCTATTTTCTTACCAATTGTTTCAAAAAGCTTGGCTTTATATGGCTCAAAATTTACGCCTCCTTGAACCATTACACTAAAATTAGGAAATAACTCTGCAATAGTTTTTCCGGTTTTTGATTTAAGCCGATCGAAATACATTTGCATCCAAGGCGGAATACCACTAATTAAGGTCATATTTTGGTGCAAAGTTTCTTCAACAATTTTATCCAATTTGGTTTCCCAATCATCAATACAATTTGTTTCAAAAGAAGGCAATTGATTAGCACGTAAATATTTGGGAATATGATGATTAACAATACCACTAAGCCTTCCTGTGGCAATACCAGCCACTCTTTCTAATTCGGGAGAGCCACTTAAAAAAATCATTTTCCCGTTGGCAAAATTGTAATTCCCCGATTCTACCATATAACACAGCAAGGCATTTCGGGCGGTGTTGATGTGATTAGCAATTGAATCTTTGGTAATAGGAATATACTTAATACCCGAAGTAGTACCACTTGTTTTAGCAAAATAAATGGGTTTCCCTTTCCATAAAATATTTTCGGAACCTTCTTTAATTTTTTGAATATAAGGCAGAAATTGCTCGTAATCTCTGATAGGAACAAGAGAAGAAAAATTTTGGTACGACTGAATACTGCTAAATTGATGTTCTTTGCCAAATTGCGTATTAACAGCCGATTGGATAAGCAATTTAAAAATTGCCTCCTGATCTTCAACAGCAGTTTCTTTTCCTTTTTTAATTTTATTATATATACAATGGGCAAAAGGTTTTGCCAATAAAGATTTAAGATTCATTCGGAGCACAAAGTTATTGGGGGGCAAAAATAGGCTGTACAGCTTACGAATACATAAAACAGGCATTTTTTCCAGGAAAATAAAAAATAAGACAATTTCTTTTTTAAAACATTTTAAATTTTCAGTGATAAACCCTACCTTTGCCGTCCTAATTTTTGGAAAGTTATGTTAGCAGTAGTAAAAATATCAGGTCAACAATTTAAAGTTCAAGCAGGAGACAATTTATATGTCCCTCACCTGTCCGGTAAAAACGGAGATAAAGTAGAATTTAATGAAGTATTATTGGTAGATAATGCCGGTACTATTTCTACAGGTACCAATGTGAAAGCAATAGTTAAAGCCGAAATTGTGAACGAATTAGTTCAAGGCGATAAAGTAATTGCTTTTAAAATGAAAAGAAGAAAAGGCTTTAGAAAAAAGCATGGGCATAGAACTCATTATACCCAAATTAAAATTGAAAGTATTGCTTAATAAAATAAATTTTAATACTTATAACC
>JAKAJX010000292.1 GCA_021824855.1 Bacteroidota bacterium
AAACAGAAAGTATTAAAAAAAATATTGGTTATATGAGCCAAAAATTTTCTTTGTACGAAGATTTAACCGTAAAAGAAAATATTAATTTTTATGCAGGCATTTATGGGTTAAATGAAAATCAAATTAAGGATAAAATAAACTATTTAGTTAACCATCTTCATTTGCAACATCAGCAAAATACTTTAGTAAAAGCATTGCCTTTGGGATGGAAACAAAAGTTGGCATTTTCTGTAGCTATTGTTCATGATCCGGCAATTGTATTTTTAGATGAACCTACCGGTGGTGTTGATCCTGTTACACGAAGAGAATTTTGGGAAATGATATATGATGCATCTGAAAAAGGCATTACCATTTTTGTAACTACACATTATATGGATGAGGCTGAATATTGTAACAGAGTTTCTATAATGGTTGATGGAAGAATTGAAGCACTTGATTCACCCAAAAAATTAAAGCAAAATTTTGAGTGTGTATCTATGGATAAAGTGTTTTTAAAATTGGCAAGAAAGGCTACCAGAGGTGAGTAGAATTGGTTGTTAAGTAGTACACAATATTAATTGGCTGTGTAATAAAGCCATCAATAAAAAAATAGTACATGAAACAGTTTTTTGCATTTGTAAAAAAAGAATTTTTTCATATATGGCGAGATAAGCGAACGCTGTTTATTTTAATGGGGATACCTATTACGCAAATAATCATTTTTGGATTTGCATTAACTAATGAGGTAAAAAATTCTAAGATTGCTGTACTCGATTATGCCAGAGATAATGTTTCGCAACAATTAATTCAAAAAATAGCAGCTAATAAATATTTTCAGATTGATAAATCATTGTACTCCTATCAGCAAGTAGAGCCTGCATTTAAAGAAGGAAAAATAAAAATGGCTATTGTATTTCCGCAAAATTTTGCCAGCGATTTACTGCATGGAAATAAGGCACAGCTTCAGTTTATAACCGATGCTACCGACCCTAATGTGGCAACTACTTTAGTTAATTACATGAATGCAATAGTAAAAGATTATCAAACTGATGTTAATAAAAATACAGTATATCCTTATACTATAGAAACTGAAATTAGAATGATGTATAATCCGGAATTAAAAGGTGCTTACAGTTTTGTTCCGGGTGTAATGGCTTTAATTTTAATGCTTACATGTGCTATGATGACGTCTATTGCTATTGTAAAAGAAAAAGAGATGGGCACTATGGAAGTAATTCTTGTATCTCCATTAAAACCATTTCGTGTTATATTGGCAAAAGCGGTACCATATATGCTATTGTCAATGATAAATGTTATTAGTATTTTATTGTTAAGTGTATTTGTGTTAGATGTTCCAATACGCGGCAGTTTATTGTTATTGCTTTCAGAAAGCTTATTATTTACTATTACTTCATTGGCATTAGGTTTATTAATTTCTTCTCTTACCAATTCACAGCAAGTAGCCATGTTATTTTCTTTATTGGGTTTGTTTTTACCAACAACCGTTTTTAGCGGGTATATGTTTCCTATAGAAAATATGCCAATTCCGTTACAAATTATCTCAAACATTGTTCCGGCAAAATGGTACTATAATATTGTTAAAGCAATAATGATTAAAGGTTTAGGAATAGCAGCGGTTTGGAAAGAAACTTTAATATTATTGGCAATGACTATTGTGTTATTTACAATAAGTATAAAAAAATTTAAAACAAGGTTGGCTTAGTTATGATGAAACCATCCATATTAATGTATAGCAGCAATTGTTGTGTTACTCATTTATCATTATACAACTTATCAGAATGAAAGCATTAAAATTCTTATTGCAAAAAGAGTTTAGGCAAATATTTCGTAATCCTGCAATTCTCCGCATGATATTTATTATGCCAATTATTCAGCTAATGGTCATTCCAATGGCAGCAGATTATGAAGTTAAGAATGTAAATATTGCAGTAGCCGATCACGATCATTCTGTATCTTCTCAACAGCTTATTCAAAAAATTGCTGCATCACGATATTTTCGATTAATCAATTATAGTAATTCGTATCAACAGGCTATCAAATACATTGAATCGGATAAAGCAGATATTGTATTAGAAATTCCCTTGCATTTTGAAAGAGATATTGTAAAAGAAAATCACTCAAAACTATTTCTTTCGGTGAATGCTGTTAATGGAATGAAAGGAAATTTAGGCGCTGCTTATTTGCAAAATATTATTCATGATTATAACGATATACTTCGGCTAAAATGGATACAATTGCCCAAAATAAGTACTCAGCCTTTTATTGAAACCGTAGTTATTAATCGGTTTAATACTTTGTTGAATTATAAAATATTTATGGCTCCGGGCGTAATGGTTACTTTACTAACATTGGTAGGATCTTTTTTAACTGCATTAAATATTGTAAAGGAAAAAGAAGTAGGAACAATTGAACAAATAAATGTAACTCCAATTCGTAAATATCATTTTATTTTAGGCAAGCTAATACCATTCTGGATTTTAGGTTTAATTGTATTATCGGTAAGTTTATTAATTATTCGAATTGTATACAATGTACATCCTGCCGGAAATATTTTTAACCTTTATCTTTTTGCTGCCATTTATTTATTAGCAGTGCTTGGCTTAGGCTTGCTTATTTCAACTTATGCCGATACGCAGCAACAAGCAATGCTTATTTCTTTCTTTCTGTTAATGATTTTTATTATGTTAGGCGGTTTATTTACCCCTATTGATAGCATGCCTTATTGGGTACAAAAAATTACGTGGTGGTTAAATCCGGTTTCTTATTTTATTGAAGTGGTGCGAATGGTTATTTTAAAAGGAAGCGGATTGGCCGATATTAAAAACCATATTCTTATTATTTTAGGATTTGCCATTTTTTTTAATAGTTGGGCAATTATTAATTATCGTAAAACTTCATAGCCTATTGCATTTTTCAAAAAAAATGTGTAAATTAAAGCAACTAAAATAATTGTTATGCTACCTTTTAATCAAATTAAAATTGGTAATTTATTAAGAGTAGAATATAAGCATCAAATTTGGGAAGGTGAAGTGGTTAATTTAAATGCAGATGAACAGCAAATTTGCGTAGATACCGGTGTTCAGGAGTTTTGGTTTGATAGTAAAGATGTATTTCCTATTCCTTTAAATGATGCAGAACTACTCAAACTAAATTTTGTAAAACAGGTATATGCCGATACCGGCGAAGTAAAATATTCGAAAGATGCTTTTCGATTGATTATTCCTTCGGCAGATGATTTTTTGAATATTGAAATGTGGTATCGAGAAGATAGAAGACATCATCCCGATGTGCATGCAATACACCAATTGCAAAATTTTTATCGTGAAATGACTAAAATGCATCTTTCTAAAGAGTTAGTTTAACTTTTTACATTATTTTTTAACCGTTTAAACAGCCTTATTTGGGCTGTTTTTTTTCTTTATCTATATTCACCCTTCATTTATTTTTTATGAAGAAAATTATTTTATTGTTTTTTCTTGTTTTATCAGTAATTGCTAATGCACAAAATGTAGAAAGTCCTGAACAGTTTTTAGGCTATAAATTGGGAACTAAGTTTACGCGCCATGACAAAATTGTTAGCTACTTTCAATATGTAGCATCGGTACATCCCGAAATGGTTAAAATTGAAAAATATGGAGAAACAAATGAAGGACGAACATTGCTTTTAGCCTATATAGCCTTACCGGAAAATAGTAAGAAGTTAGAAGCTATAAGAGAAAATAATTTGCGATTAGCCGGATTGCTAAAAGATAACACACCTGTTAATACAGATGCACCTGCCATTGTATGGTTGAGTTATAATGTTCATGGAAATGAAGCAGCTTCCAGCGAAGCAGCCATGCTTACTTTATATGCTATGGTAAATCCCAATAATCTTAAAACAAAAGAATGGTTAAAAAATACCATTGTCATTATAGATCCATGTATTAATCCCGATGGAAGAGATCGGTATATTAATTGGTATAATACAACCGTTGGAAAAAATTATAACCCCGACCCTCAATCTCGAGAACATAACGAACCTTGGCCGGGCGGCAGAACTAACCACTATAATTTCGATTTAAATAGAGATTGGGTTTGGCAAACACAAATAGAAAGTAAGTTGCGTTTAAAAAAGTATAACGAATGGCTACCTCAAGTACATGTTGATTATCATGAGCAAGGATATAATGAACCATATTATTTTGCACCTGCCGCAGAACCTTATCACGAAGTTATTACGCAATGGCAAAGAAATTTTCAAGAATTAATTGGAAAAAATAATGCCAAATATTTTGATGCAAATAATTGGTTATTTTTTACAAAAGAACGATTCGATTTATTTTATCCTTCTTATGGCGATACATATCCTTTGTATAATGGATCAATTGGAATGACTTTCGAGCAAGGTGGTATTCGTGCCGGATTGGGCATTCTTAATAAAGATGGCGATACCTTAACGTTAGTTGATAGAATACAACATCATTATACAACAGGTATTTCTACTATTGAAGTTAGTTCAATGAATGCACAACAATTAATTAAGGAATATGTAAAATATTTCAACGACAATCGTAATGCTGCTAACACCGAATACAAAACTTATGTGGTAACTTCTAATGATGCAAATAAAATTCTTGCCGTAAAAGATTTACTCGATAAAAATAAAATAGACTATGGAACTATTTCTGGAAAAATAAAAGGATATAGATATTTTACCGGAAAAGAAGAAGAGTTTCAATTGAAAAATTATACACTCGCTGTTTCGGCCTATCAAACCAAAGGTTCATTGGCAAGAGTTTTATTTGAACCTAAAAGTAAATTATCTGATAGTGCTACGTACGATATTACCGCTTGGAGTATTCCGTATGCGTATAATGTAGAAGGAATTGCGTTAAAAGAGAAAAAAGAGCTGTCTCCTTTTTCTGCAAAATATGTAGATACAATTGCTAAATCGGAGTATGGATATTTAATTCCCTATCATTCTTTAAATGCAGCAAAATTGCTTTCTTTTCTTCTAAAAAATAATATTAAAGTTCGTATTGCCGATAAGCCTTTTGTGTGTAATAATAAAAGTTACGATAGAGGAACTTTGCTTGTTTTAAAAACAAGTAATAAATACAATCAATGGAATGAATTAGTACAAGAAGCATCGAAGAAGTTTAATATTGCTGCCGATGCTGTAATGTCTGGATTTGTTGATAGTGGTGCCGATTTTGGAAGCCCCGATGTTCGCCCTCTAAATGCACCTCGCGTTGCATTAATTACAGGTCAACAAACTTCTGCAACAGATGCCGGCGAAGTTTGGAATTTTTTCGAGCAATGTTTAGATTATCCTCTTACGCTTATTAATGCCAATGATGTATCATGGATCAATTTAGCCAAATACGATGTGTTAATTTTACCCGATGGCTATTATCATTCATTAAATGATAAAACTATTGTAGATAAATTAAAACAGTTTGTAAAAAATGGAGGAAAATTAATTGCAATACAAGGAGCTGTAACGCAATTGGCTAAAAACGATTGGGGTATAAAATTGCAAGAAAACAAAGAAGAAAAAAGTGTAGAAGA
The DNA here is from genome assembly GCA_021824855.1 of Bacteroidota bacterium. Lineage (GTDB taxonomy): Bacteria > Bacteroidota > Bacteroidia > Chitinophagales > Chitinophagaceae > JAKAJX01. The sequence continues at coordinate 5,554 of JAKAJX010000292.1, forward strand.
CAACTCAATGAATGTAAAAAAATATGCCGATAGAGAAAGAAATGATTTATCTGATTTTATTCCCGGATCTATTTATAAAGTTGAATTAGATACTACTCATCCGCTTGCTTATGGATTTAATCAGTTTTATTTTACACTAAAGCAAGATGCCGGAAACTACGAACTATTAAAAGATGATTGGAATGTTGGGGTAATAAAAAAAGATAATTATGTTGCAGGTTTTGTAGGATATAGGCTGAAAAAGAAATTAAAAGATGGTGTATTAATTGGAGTTGAAGATATAGATAAAGGACAGTTTATTTTTTTTGCCGATAATCCTATTTTTAGAATGTTTTGGGAAAGTGGAAAACAATTGTTAGCAAATGCAGTTTTTTTAACCAGATAATAAGCAGAAATTATTTTACTAATGAGGAAGTTATTTTTTCTTTTTTTATGTGCGTTTATAAGTACATTAAAGCTTCAAGCACAAATAAATTATAATAGTTCTAACATTTATTTGCAATTAAAAAAATTAAATGTATTGGGTAGTGTATTGTATGTAGCAGCACATCCCGACGATGAAAATAATATACTATTGCCCTATTTGGCTAAAGAAAAACTTTATCGTACAGCTTATTTAAGTTTAACAAGGGGCGATGGAGGGCAAAATTTATTAGGCAGTGAACAAGGTATTGCGTTGGGATTAATTCGTAGCGAAGAACTATTAGCAGCTCGTAAAATTGATGGAGCCGAACAATATTTTAGTTCTGCTTATGAATTTGGGTTTAGCAAAAGTGCATCGGAGGCATTAAGAATATGGGATAGTTCTTTGGTGTTAAGTAATATGGTTTGGGTGATAAGAAAATATCAGCCGGATATTATTATTACTCGTTTTCCGGGCGATGCAAGAGCAGGTCATGGTCATCATGCAGCATCGGCTATTTTGGCAAACATTGCATTTTATGCCGCCGCCGATTCTACTGCTTTTGTTGATCAATTTAAGTTGGGAGTAAAGCCATGGAAAGCGAAAAGAATTTTATGGAACACGTTTAATTTTGGCGGTACCAATACAACTTCCGACAATCAATTAAAAATAGATGTGGGTGTGTATAATCCATTATTGGGCGAAAGTTATGGAGAGGTAGGAGGAAAAGCCAGAAGTATGCATAAAAGTCAAGGAGAAGGAAGGGCAAAACGCAAAGGATCTATCATGGAATATTTTTTAACGATTGGAGGCGATACGGCGAAAACCAATTTGATGGAGGGTATTGATATAACATGGAATAGGTTAAAGCATGGCTCGGAAATAGGAGATTCTATTCAAAAAATTATTGAACATTTTAATTTTAATCATCCTGAATATTCGGTTAGTAGTTTAGTACATGTATATAAGCAAATGCAGTTGCTTTCTGATGGTACAGTTTGGTGGAATAAAAAAATAGATGATGTAAAAAATCTTATTATAAGTTGTAGTGGAATATATGCAGAAGCTACTACTAATACACAATCTGTTCTGCAAGGAGATTCAGTAATAATTAACTGTTTAATAAATAATAGAAGTGGTGTTTCGGCACAGCTTACCAGAATAAACATTGCATCCGATACACTCATTAATAGTAGCCAAATATTAGCATCCAATAAAAATTATTGGTACAATAGTAAAGTTCCTATTAAAGAACCTGCTATGGAAAATGCAACCGATCCATATTGGTTACAAGCACCGCAGCAACAAGGCAATTTTACCATTACTAATCCGCTTTTGGTTGGTAAATCATGGAATAATCCATTATTATCTGCTCAATTTTCAATTATAATTGATAGTGTTACCTTAAATATATTTCGGCCTGTAGTGTATCAATATATAGATCCGGTAAAAGGAGAAACAACAGAGCCATTAAGCCTACAGCCGCATCTTTCCATAACTGTTTCTCCGCATGTTGCACTATTAAATGTTAATGCTAATCATCATAATTTACATCAAGATTCTGTTTCAATAAATATCTATTCTAACTTTTCGGCTAATGGAATTACAACCTCACTTTATGCTTTATCCGATACAACTCATTCTATTTTTGAAAATAAAAAAATGAATTTTGAAAAAGATAAATTGTACAGTTTTAAAGTAGCAGTAAAAGATGTTTTTCATGCGTACAATAATAAATCAATGCATGCTGCAGTTAAAATTACTGTAAACAATAAAGACTTTTTATTTACGAAATATTTTGCAACAATTAATTATCCGCATATTCCAATTATACATTACTCATATAGAGATAGTATCAATTTTGTGAATGAAAAAATGAATGTAGTTGGAAAAAAAGTGGGCTATATTAATGGCGCAGGAGATAAAGTAGCAGATGCATTATTGCAATTGGGCTATTCGGTGAAAATATTAAATGAACAAGATATTACAGACAATTATTTAAAGCAGTTCGATGCAATTGTTATTGGTATACGAGCATATAATATGCATGAATGGTTAAGTAATAAAAATGAGGTATTAAATAAGTACATAGCAAATGGAGGTAACGTAATTGTGCAGTACCTGAAAAGTAATCAAGTTGATGCGGCAACAGTAAAAGTTGGTCCGTATAATTTTATAGTTAATCCAAGATTGCGAATTACCGATGAAAATGCCATGGTAAATTTTTTAATTCCCAATCATCCGGTATTAAACTATCCCAATAAAATAACTGAAAATGACTTTGCTAATTGGGTACAAGAAAGAAGTACTTATCAAGCAGAAAAATTTGATTCGCATTTTGAAGCCATCTTGGGTATGCACGATAAAAACGAAAAAGAAACGAATGGAAGTTTAATTATCAGCAAATATGGAAAAGGAAATTTTGTTTATGTAAGTTTGGTATTATTTAGGCAATTGCCTGCAGGCAATGCAGGTGCTTATAAACTGTTGGCTAATTTAATTGCATTACCAAATAATAAATAAATTATGCATTCTAGGCGAAGTATAGGAATAGGATTGGCAATAGTAATTGGAATTATATTAGGTGAATTTTTAAAGAATATGAAAATTGGGTTATTGGCAGGTTTGGCCATAGGGTTATTTGTAGGAGGGCTTTT
>JAKAJX010000059.1 GCA_021824855.1 Bacteroidota bacterium
TCAACATACGAATCGAAAGAAGATCTTCTATCTTCTATATAATCTCCCATTCTTAACTCTCTTCCATACACGCCGGCCGAATACGGTAATTTTTCAGAATTAAACATATCATAACCCGATATGCTGGGCCTTAATTGAAATTCAAGATTTTTATTGGGCTTATAGTTAAGAGAAATATATCCATAATTATTATTTTGGTAATGCCCTCTTAACCATTCGTACGACATGAAATAGGGATTATTATACCGATAAAACTCCTCGTACTTTTGTTGAACACCTGCTAAACCGGGTTGCCAATAATTTCTCATATCATTCATAGCCCAATCTGCCCCACCCCAAATAATAATATTATAAATAATACTATTAGGGCCATAACTAACATCGGGAACATTAGGTGTTGATTGACGACTATAATTAAAGTAGCTCGATAAAGTTAGTTGTGAATTGAAACGATGTACAATATTTGCCGAAGCTGTAAAATTATTGAGTTGTGTATTGGGCACAATTCCTTTTTGATAGGTATTACCAAAAGAAACTCGAATATCTGTTTTTTCGGTAGAAGATGAAATTGAAATACTATTGGTTGATAACAAACCGGCTTGTATAAACTTCTTCAAATTATCTTTTCCTCTGGCAACCCAAGGTGTAGGTTTAACGTGGCCTACATATTTAGTACCATCGGCAAAAGTTGTTGTATAATCTTGTGTTGGATTATAAGCTCCATCGTATTGAGGAATTAATTGTCCTTTAAATTGAGGTCCCCAAACATCATAATCATAATCATTAACGCCCACACCAATTGCACCACCGCCACGATAATTTGCCGGACCCGAACCACCACCGCCAAATGCATATTTACCATTATCGCCGGGGCCATAAGTATCTTGGTATTTGGGCAATGCAATAAATCCTTTATTTACTTGCGTACTTGAATTAAAATCAACACGTAAGCCTTTTCCTTTAGCTCCTTTTTTGGTAGTAATAATAATAGCTCCATTTTTTCCCTGAAAACCATATAAAGAAGCCGCATTAGGCCCTTTTAATACAGTAATTGTTTCAATATCATCGGGGTTAATATTATACGTATCAGATGTAAAAGGAACACCATCTACAACAAACATTGGTCTGTCATCAGGATTATTTTCACCTCTAATAATTACATCGGGAGAGTGCCCAATTTCCTGATTAATATTAATTGCTAACCCTGCTGCATTTCCTTTTAATGAATTAAGCGGATTGGCTTCTCTTGCTTGAGTAAGTTTAGAACCATCAATAGTTTGAACCGCATAACCTAAACGCTTTGCTTCTTTTTTAATACCGGTTGCAGTTACTACCACATCGGCCATTTGATTAATGGTAGCTCTTAATTGAATTAAACCAATACTTTCTGCAGAAACTCTTTTGGTATAAGGTTCATAACCTACAAAAGAAATAATTAAATCATTGCCTTTTGCTGCAGCAATAACAAAATTTCCATTAGCATCGGTAGTAGTTAAATTAGTTGTTTTCTTTACTGCAATGCTTACACCTTCAATAGGTTTTTGTGTGGCAGCATCTACAATTTTTCCTTTTACTTCTATACTTTGTTGTGCAAAACCTGTTACGCAAAAAAGAAAAAAGAATATTGTAATAAACAATATTCCGAGGGGGATTCTTAATAATAGCTTCATAAACAATTTTTGATTTCGAAGGCGAAACTATTCGAGCTGTGTTACGGCAATATTTACAGTGTATTAACAAAAAGTAAACGAACTATTAACAAATTGTAATGCAACAACTATATGTTAGAAATAACATATCCATCTTTTACAACAGAAAAGCAGGCAGCAAAAAATATTTTTTTACACAAAATTTATATATTTGTACTTACTGCAACGCTGCACAACTGATGCGGCGTTGTATTTTTTTTATCTCTTTTAAAACAAAAGATTATGAGTGAACACGTAACTAAAGAGACTTTTGAGAAGATGAAGGAAGAACTTCATCGCATGAAAACAATTGATAGGCCTGCTGCATCGAAAGCTATTGCAGAAGCCAGAGAAAAAGGTGATTTAAAAGAAAATGCCGAATACGATGCCGCAAAAGAAGCGCAAGGTATGCTTGAAGCTAAAATTAAACAATTGGAAGGTGTTATTGCTACATCAAAAATTGTTGACCCATCAACTATTGACACCAGTAAAGTGGCGGTATTAACTAAAGTAACTATTACCAATATGGGCACTAAAAAAACGGTAACTTATCAAATTGTTGGAGAAAAAGAAGCCGATTTAAAAGCAGGAAAAATTTCTGCTTCATCGCCTATTGGTAAAGGCTTATTAGGTAAAGCAAAAGGAGAACTTGCCGAAATTCAGGCTCCTACCGGAATTATTAAATTTAAAGTGGAAGAAATTTCTATTTAACTTTTTCTATTCTTAATTAAAAAGCCCAAAAACATACATTTTTGGGCTTTTACATGTAACGGTAATCCGTTCGATTACATTATAATCGGGTTTTTCATTTTACTAATCTTTTATTTATCGGCACAGTTGCTATCCCACTGCCAGCATAATAATAAAGTATAAGCATCCAATAACATACAAATAGAGTTTGAAAGAATGTAAGTTGGTAGTCATCTCAAACATTTTTATATTAAACGCATTAAAAGGATCATTATTTTGCAATAGCAAATAAAAAATTTATGAGCATCTTTACTAAAATCATTGCAGGAGAAATTCCTTCGTATAAAATTGCGGAGAACGGAATGTTTTATGCCTTTTTAGATATTTTTCCATCGGCATTAGGCCACACCTTAGTAGTTCCTAAAATTGAAGTAGATAAGTTGTTTGATTTACCTGCCAATTATTTAGCCGGTATATTGCCTTTTGCCCAACCCATTGCTACTGCCATACAAAAAGCTTATGAATATAATAGGGTAAATATTATAACTATTGGTTTTGAAGTTCCGCATGCACACATTCATTTATTACCCATGAATAGCATGAAAGATATGAATGCTTTAGCTAAAAAAATAACGATAACGCCCGAAGCATTAAAAGAAGTACAACAAAAAATACTTGAACACTTATAAAAAATTATAGCTCACTACATTTCAAAAAATCAATCAATCAATTCATAATTTCTTCCGAACTTGGGCACTTAAAAAATTTTGTGAGAAAATATATTTTCATCATTTTTCTTTTAGCCTCTTGGCAATTTACTCTTGCCCAAAACAATGCATGCCCAATAAGAATTAGTGTATTAACCTGTGCACCGGCAGATGAACTGTATGCTACATTTGGACATACAGCTATTAGAATTATAGATTCGGCCAATAGAACCGATATTGTTTTTAATTACGGCACATTTAATTTCGATGATCCAGATTTTTATACCAAGTTTATTAGAGGCAGATTAGACTATTTTTTATCTATTGAGCAATACAAAGATTTTCTTATTCAATACATTGAAGATAAGCGAAGTATTTACGAACAAGAACTGAACTTAACTTGCCTGCAAAAACAGCAAATAATTAATGCACTTAGTACCAACTTACAAGGTGCAAACCGCTATTATAAATACGATTTTTTATTCGATAACTGCACTACCAGAATAAGAGATATAGTTTTTAAAAATATTACCGCAGCAACTATTCCTAATGCTATTACTGCCAAAGGAACAACGTATAGAAATATGTTGCACGAATATTTAGATAAAGGCGGAAAACCATGGAGTAAATTAGGTATTGATATTTTATTGGGAAGTAAAACAGATGAAAAAGTAACCACGCAACAAGCTATGTTTTTACCCGATTATTTATTAAAAGGTTTGGATAGTGCTTTATTAAAAAAAGATACAGCCCATTTGGTTTTAAATAAGCAATTAATTTTACAAGAAACTCCACCAAACACAGCCGCCTACCAATATACCCCATTGCTTATTTCAAGTATTATTTCAATTCTTATTATTCTTATCTCGTTTGTTCAATTGGGTTGGGCAAAAATTACCACCCAACTTATTGATTCATTTTTATTATACATTACCGGAATAATAGGTATTCTTTTATTGTTTATGTGGTTTGCAACAGATCATATTGTTTGTACCAATAACTTTAATTTATGTTGGGCATTACCTACTAATTTTTTTGCGGCATTTTTTATTTGGAAGAAGCCAACATTTATTAAAAAATATTTTTTAATAGCGGCAGTTATTACAGCATTATTATTAGTTAGTTGGCTAATTATACCTCAACAATTAAATATTGCTTTATTTCCATTGGCATTAGCAGGATTAATACGATATATCAAATTATATCAAGCGTAGTTATGCAAAAAAGTTTTATTTATTTGCAACAACCGGTAACGTACCGAATGTACGGAAAAGGAAAACTTGTGGTATTAATTCATGGCTTTCCGGAAGATGGAAACATTTTTCAATCTCAAATTAATTTTTTACAACAACATTGCTTAGTTATAGTACCCGATTTGCCGGGCTCGGGTTCATCGGCATACAATGCAAGCATACATACTATTGAGGCTTTTGCACTATGTATTAATTCTATTCTTGAAAAAGAAGCAATTAATACATGTATTATAATGGGGCATAGTATGGGTGGCTACATATCATTGGCTTTTGCAGAATTATTTCCGGAAAAAATATTGGGCTTAGGCTTAATTCATTCTACCGCATTCGCCGATTCTGACGAAAAAAAAGCAATGCGGGCAAAAGCAATTAATACAATGAATGAAGTAGGTGCCTATCAATTTATTAAAATAACTATTTCTAACTTATTTTCCGATATTTCTAAAGAAGCATTTCAGCAGGAAATAGCATCTTTAATAGAAGCAGGAAAAAAGTTTAGTACCAAAGCTTTACAACAATATTATAGTGCTATGATGCAAAGACCCGATAGAACATCTGTTCTCTCTTCCATTAATAGTCCTGTTTTATTTGTAATTGGCGATAAAGATGTTGCTGCTCCGTTAAAAGATTTGGAACAACAAATTCACCTTCCACATTGTTCCTATATTCATATAATAGAAAATGTGGCACACATGAGTATGATTGAAGCCGCTGATGTACTAAATAATTATTTACTTGACTTTATTAAAAAAGTGGATTGATATAGTGTAATGCTGTATATAAACTAACAATTATGTTTTATTATTGGATAAAAATAGGATGGCTGTTTACTTTTGGTTTAATGGCTATTTCGCTCTTTGCACAAAATGAGGCTTGTCCAATTAATATTAATTTCTCTACAAAAGATTTAACACATTGGGCAGCTTATACGGGCAATAATGCCAATGGCAATGGCCCAACAGCTATTATGCAAAAATACGATACCAGCGTTGCAGCACCTGTTGGTACAATAGGTAATAAAGGAATTAACGAATACACTTTTTCAACGCCGGGTATTCAAGTACTTACCCAAAACAGTACCGATCCTTTTGGAGGCTTTGCTACTATTCCCACCATCAATGGGTTTAATTATGGTTATTCAATTATGTTGGGCTCTACTACCATTACAACCGGTAATGGCACAGGTACAAAAGGTGGTTTAATAAGAGGTATTAGTTATGTAATTAATGTACCTGCGGGTTCTCCATCGGCACCTTATACCATGACCTATGCTTATGCCATGGTTTTAGAAAGTGCTCCACACCTAACCTCGCAAGTGCCTCTTTTTTCTGCCAACTTAAATACCAATACCGGAACTATAGATTGTGCCAATGCCTATTATCAATTACCCACTATTGCATCGGGCACCAGCTTTGTATTAGACCAGAATGCAGCAATTAAAGAAGGTTTTAGTTTAAGTAATACACTATCGCCCAACGATAATGGAAATATCAACGAGTCGAAAAAAAGGGTTTGGACAAAAGGATGGACAGAAGTTACATTTGATTTATCACCGTATCGTGGTCAAAAAGTAGTATTAACTTTTGAAGCAGATAATTGTGTACCCGGTGGGCACTTTGCTTATGCCTACATTGCATTAAGAAATACTTGTGGCGGATTAACTATAACCGGCGATAATCCTGCTTGTATCAATAATACTTCCATATATACTATTCCGGCATTAGCCGGAGGTACTTATAATTGGATAGTTCCGAATGGATGGACCATTTTAAATAACTCAAATAACACCAATATTTTATCGGTAATTGTGGGAAATACATCCGGGCAAATATCAGTTAATCAAAAAAATACTTGTGCCAATTTATCTGCTTCGCTAAATGTAAATACTTCTCCACCAACTATAGCCGGAACCATAACCGGAAATACTACGGTTTGTACCGGAAACAATAGTTCTATTTTACAATTAAACGGCAATGTCGGTACTGTTATAAAATGGTTATCCTCTACCGATTCTATTAATTGGAGAGATATTGGCAATCCGAATACAACATCGTATACAGCAGCTAATTTATTAAATTCAACTTATTACAAAGCAGTAGTACAAAATGGTAGTGCTTGTGCATTAGATACGTCTAATAATGCAACAATTATTGTTAGTGAAAAAAGTGTAGGCGGAGCAATTAGTCCATCAAACATTTCTATTTGCTTAGGCCAAAATAAAGGTGCTAACTTAACTGCAAATGGCTTTAAAGGAAAAATTATTAATTGGCAATCTTCTACCGATACTTTGCATTGGAAAAATATTAATCCTATTTATACCGATTCGGTTTATAGTGTTTTAGCATCGAGTACGCCAACACAATATCGGGTAGTAGTACAAAGCGGTGCCTGCCCTGCCGATACCAGCACAACTGCTTATACAGCCATTTATGATGCGTTATTCCCTCAAGCAACTATTTCGCCCACCGATACCAGTATTTGTTTTGGCACAAAAGCTATTTTAAACTTAAATATTCAGGCAGCTACAAGTTATACATGGTCAACCAAAATTGCCCTATTCGATCCTAATAACAACAACCTATCATCCAATCCGCTGTACCTTACTGCACAAGCAGCCCCATCTAAAAAAACAAATTATATTATTAGTTTTAAAAATGGCAATTGCCCTAACATTTTAACCGATACATTTAAAATAAATGTTTTACCGCTTATTACGCTACATGCCGGACATGATACAGCTATTATTGCCAATCAGCCTTTACAATTAACCGCTACTACCACCAGCCAAGAGCCACTTTCTTATACTTGGAGCCCAACAATAGGATTAAACAATTCATCTATTTATAATCCCATCGCTACTTTAAATGCCGGTATCGATTCTATAAAGTATAAAGTAACTGCCACCAATGCTATTGGCTGCTTTGCAGAGAGTTTTATAACTGTAAAGATTTATAAGTCTAATCCGGAAATATTTATTCCCAGTGCATTTACACCTAATAAGGATGGACTTAATGATATACTTAAACCCATTACCGTTGGACTATCTAAATTGAATTTTTTTAGGATATACAATCGGTACGGACAATTATTATTCAGCACATCACAAATTGGAGATGGATGGGATGGAACATTTAATGGAACACAACAACCCAGTGGTGCGTATGTTTATGTTGCAGAAGGAATTGATTTTAAAGGCAACAATATTTTTAAGAAGGGAACTGTTGTATTAATTCGTTAAAATATTTTTGAATAAAAAATCAACTTTTAAATTGAATAAAATTTTTAGCTATGAATAAAACTATTCTTGTAACCGGTGCTACATCTGGTTTTGGTAAAGCAATAGCAGAAAAATTTGCAGCCAATCAATCAAATATTATTATTACCGGAAGAAGAAAAGATGCATTACTTGCTTTAGCCAATGCGTTAGAAACAAAATATACAATAAAGGTTTTACCATTAACTTTTGATGTTAGAAATAAAAAGGAAGTATTTACTATTTTATCGGGATTAACTGATGAATGGAAAAATATTGATGTGCTAATTAATAATGCCGGACTTGCATTGGGCAGAGATAGTTTTGAAAATGCAGCAATTGACGATTGGGAAACGATGCTCGATACCAACGTTAAAGGCATGATGTATGTTACTCGAGCTATTTTACCTTACCTGATTGCAAAACAAAAAGGGCATATTATTAATATAGGTTCTATTGCAGGAAAAGAAGTGTATCAATATGGCAATGGATATTGTGCCAGCAAATATGCCGTAGATGCTTTAAGTAAAAGCATGAGAATTGATTTATTACATCATTCTATTAAAGTTACGGCAATACATCCGGGAGCTGCCGAAACTGAATTTTCTTTAGTACGCTTTAAAGGCGATGCAGCAAAAGCTGCTGCAGTTTATGAAGGTTATACGCCATTATATGCTACCGATATTGCCGATACAGTTTTCTATTGTACTACATTACCCGAGCATGTATGCATTAACGAATTAACTATTATGCCTACTGCACAGGCCAATGCAAATTTATTTTATAAAAAATAATATTATTGAGTTAATGATACTCTTACCTGCAATCCGCCACGGGTAATAATGGTAGGAGATGAAGTAGAGATATAGGGTGTAGCCCTTGTTTGATCGAAATACAATTTTATGTTTATTCTATTATTCAATACATAATCTATAGCAGGCTGTATAATAATTACTCTTTGTCCACCTGTTCCATAGGCATTGCTT
>JAKAJX010000064.1 GCA_021824855.1 Bacteroidota bacterium
TATGCTGCTTCTAAATTAATAAAAAGTCCTATCGACTCTTTAAGTAAAAAAGACTATGTTGAAGCAGAAAGGCTTTACTTAATTAATTGCGCTATTTGCCATGGTCCAAAATTAGATGGAAATGGTCCTTTATATAAAGGTGGCGATGGGCCTTATCCTGCAAAACCTGCTACGTTGGTTGGAGATGCTACTTATGAAGCAATGCCGGAAGGACAAATGTTTTATTCTATAATGTATGGAAAGAATTTAATGGGCAGCTATGCTTCGCAATTAACACGTAAACAACGTTGGCAAATAATTCGATATATTAAAATGAAGCAAACCCAAAATAGTTCGGGTAATGCTACAGCCGATGCTACTGCAAAAAACTAAATACCTTTTAAAACTGATATAAAAGATTAAAGATGTCATCATCAATTACTATAAAAGAACAATTCGAAATTCCCGGAAAATTAAAAACATGGGCATTTGCTTTAATGGGAGTAGGTTTATTAGCTTTAATAGCAGGGTTTGCCACCAAAACAGGAACCGAAGAAGAGCGTGCTGTATTTATTGGTACCATTATGTATAATACCATATTTTGGACATTAATTACTAATGCCAGTATGTTTTTTATTGCCGTAACAACATTAGCTATGGGTGGCTGGCAACAATCTTTTCGCAGAATTCCTGAAGCCATTTCAACAATGGTACCCATATTTGGTTCAATTACTTTAGTAGTATTATTATACGTAGCATTTACAGGCAACCATCATATATATCATTGGTTAGATACTAAATCGGTAGAAACTGATGAGGTTTTACGCGGTAAATCGGGCTTTTTAAATGTAAAATTCTTCACTATTTGGACTATTTTAGCCATAGGATTATGGAGTTTATTAGGTTGGAGAATGAGACAATTAAGCAATGAAGCAGATGAAGAAAGAATGGATGTTGAAAAAGGAAATTCATTTATTTGGAGAAATACAGTTAGAGCAGCCTTATTTATTGTATGGTTTGCATTAACTGTTGGCTCTACAGTACCTTGGTTATGGATGATGAGCATTGATGCACATTGGTACAGTACCATGTATAGTTGGTACACTTTTGCAAGTTCTTTTGTATCGGGTATGTCGCTAATTGCTCTATGGGTAATTTATTTAAAAAATAAAGGTTATTTAGAATATACCAATCAAGAGCATTTACATGATTTAGGAAAATTTATGTTTGCTTTTTCTATATTCTGGGCTTATTTATGGTTCTCTCAATACATGTTAATATGGTATTCTAATCAGCCGGAAGAAACTATTTATTTTAAAAACAGAGTGCAAGGGCCATATAAAGGATTATTCTTCTTAAATCTTATCATTAATTTTATTTCTCCACTATTAATATTTATGAAGAGATCTTCGAAACGTAATTATACATTAGTTACATTTATGGCCATCTTAATTATTTTTGGGCATTGGATAGATTTTTATCAAATGGTAATGGGAAGTATTAGCAAAGAAACAGTTACCTTGGGATGGTTAGATTTCGGTATATTAAGCTTCTTTATTGGATTGATGATATTTTTTGTTTCAAAAGCATTGGCATCAAAACCTTTAGTTCCAAAATATCATCCTTTCTTAAAAGAAAGTATTATACACCATACCTAATTTTTTGGTGAAGGATAAGCAAGTAAAGAGCAACAACAATCAATCTTCAATCAATATAACATGACCCTATACTTGTCAATCGCTGTAATTGTATTAATTTATCTGGTTATTTTTCAGATATCAAAAGCCAGCGAATATGTAGCAATTCTCAAAGGAGAAGAACAAAGCCGTAAAAACAATAATAAAATCAACGGTTTTTTGATGGTAGGTTTTTTAATAGCCGGACTTTTTGGAGTTTGGTATTGCAATCACATACTATTCGACAAAACTTTATTGGCTCACGATGCCGCAAGTGTACAAGGAGAAAAAGTAGATTCCATGTTAAAATGGACTATTGCCATTACGGGCATTGTTTTTATTATTACTCAAACACTACTGTTCTGGTTTTCGTATAAATACCAAGAAAAAGAAAATAGAAAAGTATTTTATTTTCCTCATAGCAATAAGTTAGAGCTATTGTGGACGGTAGTTCCTGCCATTGTTTTAACCGGATTAGTAATTTTTGGTTTACGCAACTGGTTATATTTTACCGGCGATGCACCTAATAATGCAATGGTAGTAGAAGTTACCGGTAAGCAATTTGGATGGATATTTAGATACCCGGGTAAAGATGGTATTTTAGGAAAAAAATATTATAAAGTAATTGACCCTGCCAGTAATTCTTTAGGATTGGTTTGGAGTGATAGTGCAGAACTAAATTTAAAAGACGACCCTGCAACACACGATGATATTGTAACCGAACAAGTAATGTATGTAGTTAAAGGTAAACCTGTAAAGCTAATAATTGGCTCTAGAGATGTGGTACATGATGTTGGTTTATCTCAATTTCGATTAAAAATGGATGCCGTACCTGGTATTCCTACTACTATGTGGTTTACACCCAAGTATACCACTGAAGAAATGAAACAAATAACTAAGAATGACAACTTTCAATACGAAATAAGCTGCGATCAAATGTGTGGCAATGGTCATTATTCTATGAAAGGGGTGATTCAAGTTGTAACCCAAGAAGAATTTGATGAATGGATGGCAAAGCAAAAACCGTATTATTATGCGGCTTTCCCTAATAAAGATCCAGACAATCTGCCCCTACCCGCAATAGATAGTATTTCCACAAAACCTGCTCCTATTGTAATAACTACCGCATCAGATAAATCAACTATAGTAAAAAAATAATTTTTAGCAATCATTTTTATAGAAATGATTGTTTACCTTAACAACACGAACCTATTTATATGAGTAACGAAGTTCTTCATGCACATGCCGAAGCCATTACAGTTCATGGCGACCATCACGAGCATCATCATCAAGAAACATTTATTAGCAAATATGTGTTCAGCCAAGATCATAAAATGATTGCTAAACAATTCTTAATTACAGGAATGGTTTGGGCTGTTTTAGGTGGGTTAATGAGTGTGCTATTTCGATTGCAACTTGGCTATCCCGATGCCCATTTTACTTGGTTAGAAGATATTTTAGGAAAATGGTGGGTGAAAGATGGAAGAATTACACCGGAAGCTTATTATGCTTTGGTTACTACACACGGAACCGTATTGGTGTTTTTTGTATTAACAGCAGGATTAAGCGGCACTTTTGCTAACTTTTTAATTCCTCTTCAAATTGGTGCAAGAGATATGGCATCTCCTTTTATGAATATGCTATCTTATTGGTTTTTCTTTACAGCCAGTATTGTAATGATTTCTTCCATGTTTGTTGAAACGGGTCCTTTCAGTGGTGGTTGGACTGCCTATCCACCATTAAGTGCATTAGGTAGCGCGTCTCCCGGCTCAAAAACAGGAATGGATTTATGGTTAATTGCTATGGCTTTATTTGTAGTTTCTTCTTTATTGGGTGGTTTAAATTATATAGCAACAGTATTAAATATGCGTACGAAAGGAATGAGTATGACTCGATTACCTTTAACAATTTGGGCATTATTTTTTACCGCTGTATTAGGTGTTTTATCATTTCCTGTGCTATTCTCCGGATTTATTTTGTTAATTTTCGATAGAAATTTTGGAACAAGTTTTTATTTATCTGATATATATGTAAATGGAGTTGGTGCTTTACAAAATGAAGGTGGTAGTGCTATTTTATATCAACATTTATTTTGGTTCTTAGGTCATCCGGAAGTATATATTATACTATTGCCGGCTATGGGTATGGTAAGTGAAATATTATCTACCAATGCACGTAAACCTATTTTTGGGTATATGGCAATGGTAGGGTCAATGTTTGCCATTGCAGTATTAGCCTTTTTAGTATGGGCACACCACATGTTTGTAACCGGATTAAATCCTTTCTTAGGCTCCGTGTTTGTATTATTAACCTTATTAATAGCTGTGCCTTCTGCCATTAAAGTATTTAACTGGTTAACTACTTTATGGAAGGGTAATATTCGTTTTACACCCGGAATGCTATTTGCAATTGGGTTTGTGAGTTTATTTATTTCCGGAGGATTAACTGGTATTTATGTAGGGAACTCTGCTTTAGATATTCATTTACATGACACCTATTTTGTAATTGCCCATTTTCACATAGTAATGGGTGTTGCCTCAATGTTTGGAATGTTTGCAGGTATTTACCATTGGTTTCCAAAAATGTATGGCCGATACCTTAATAATACATTGGCATACATTCATTTTTGGGTAACGTTAGTAGGTGCTTATTTAATATTTTGGCCAATGCATTACGAAGGGTTAGCCGGCATGCCACGCCGTTATTACGATTACAGCACTTGGGAAAGTTTTAAGCAATTTGCCGATCTTAATAGATTTATAAGTATAGTAGCAATGATTGTATTTGCAACCCAAATATTATTCTTGTTTAATTTCTTCTACTCTATTTTTAAAGGAAGAATTGTAACAAAACAAAATCCTTGGAATTCAAATACTTTAGAATGGACTACACCTATTCGTCCGGGTCATGGCAATTGGCCGGGAGAAATTCCTGAAGTACATCGTTGGGCATATGATTATGGTAAAGATGGAAAGGAATTTATTCCTCAAACAACTCCTGTGGGGGCAGAAGAATCTCAGCATTAAAAAATTATCCGAATATTTTTCGGTGACATTCAAATGTGTGCAATGCCCTGAAATTTATCGGGGTAATTGTATTTATAAACTAGGGTTAAAACAGGTATAATCAATATAATAGTATATAAAGCAACATGCAAAAAACAATAGATACGGTACCTTCAATATCATATATATTGGTAACTAAAGTGAAAGACTATTTTCAATTAATGAAATTCACTTTAAGTTTTACCGTTGTTTTTTCTTGTGTAGTTTGTTATTTGATGGCACCCAAAGTAGTACATTACGATTGGGCAATGATTCTTTTTTTATTTATTGCAGGAATGCTGGTAAGTGGAAGTGCCAATGCCATTAATCAAGCAGTGGAGAAAGATATAGATGCACAAATGAAACGCACCAAAAAGCGTCCCGTTGCCGATGGAAGAATGTCTGTTGAAGAAGCATACACTTTTGCTTTAATTGCAGGCACTGTAGGAATTATCTTAATGTGGTATCTTTTTAATCTTTCTTCAGCATTGTTATCGGCATTTAGTTTATTGTTGTATGCCTATATTTATACGCCGTTAAAAAAAATTAATTCAATAGCAGTTTTAGTAGGGGCTTTCCCGGGTGCATTACCTTGCTTAATAGGCTGGGTTGCCGGGCAGGATGATTTTTCGGTGGGTGGGTGGGTTTTATTTGCTATCCAGTTTTTATGGCAATTCCCACATTTTTGGGCTATTGCATGGGTTGCTCATAATGATTATACCAAAGTAGGTTTTAAATTATTGCCAAGCGATAAAGGACCCACCAAGTTTACTGCTATTCAAACTATCATGTATAGTGTTTTAATGATTCCTGTGGGGTTATTGCCGGCCTATTATCATCTTGCCGGAAATAGTAGTATGTGGGTAATAACTGCTTGTAATATATTTATGGTTTTTCAGAGCATAAGATTATATAGAGAAATGAACGTAAAAGCTGCAAGAAGGGTAATGTTTAGTAGTTATATTTATTTGCCTATAGTTTTATTGGCATTATTGGCTAATAAAATTCCCGAAGGAGCAACAGCACAAATTATTAATCATATCCAAACATTATTTATATAGCGATGAGTCAAAACATATCCATCAACTCAATACCAACTGCTTCTTTAAGTAGTAGAAATAAAATTCATCCACAAAAATTTATGTTATGGATGGGTATCGGCAGTATCTGTATGATGTTTGCGGGTTTAACCAGTGCATATATTGTTAAACGCAATCAGGGTAATTGGCTTGAATTTGATATACCTGTATATTTTTGGTATTCTACTTTAGTTATTATGCTAAGTAGTATTACAATTCAGTTTGCTGTTAAAGCGTTTAAAGAAAGGGCAATGCAAAAATATAAAGCATTGGTAACCATTACGGCAATATTGGGTATTGTATTTTCTTATTTGCAATGGATAGGATTTAGTTTTTTAAATAATCATGGAATACAATTAATAGGAAGAGGTAGTAATCCGGCTGCTTCTTTTTTATTTGTAATTATGTTGTTGCATATTGTACACGTGATAGGTGGTGTAATGGCTTTATTAATTATTTTTTTTAAAGCATTTAGTTCAAAGATTAAAACCTATAGCAGCATTTCCATTGAACTTGCAGCAACCTATTGGCATTTTGTAGATCTATTATGGATATATTTATTCATCTTTTTTTATCTAATTAAATAAACAATCAAATTAATTATTTCTGATAGCTAATAAATTTTAGAACCTTTATAACTTAACCTAACAATGTCAACTACTACAGTATCAGCAACAACAAAATGGTGGAGTGGCGGTAAAAGTCCCTTCAATGTAGAGTATGGTAAATTAATGATGTGGTATTTTTTAATGAGCGATGCTTTTACATTTGGAGCATTTCTTATTTCTTATGGAACTATTCGGTTTTCTTCAACCGGATGGCCCGATCCTAATAAAGTGTTTTCATCATATCCATTTATGCCCGAAGGTGCACATGCACCATTGGTGTTTGTGAGTATTATGACGTTTATTCTAATTTTAAGTTCTGTTACAATGGTATTGGCTGTACATGGTGGCCACCAAATGAATAAAAAAGTGGTAGTAACCAATTTAATATTAACTATTTTAGGTGGTTTAGCTTTCTTAAGTTGCCAAGCATGGGAATGGACACACTTGCATCACGAAGGAGCATGGTGGGGAAGTAATCCATTTTTAAATGCCGATGGCACACAGTCTTCTACCAACTTTACAAACTATTTTTTTACCATTACCGGCTTTCATGGATTTCACGTATTTAGTGGGGTAATTATTAATATTGTTATGCTGATTATGACACTAAATAATGTATTTGAAAAAAGAGGTCATTATTTAATGATAGAAAAAGCCGGATTATATTGGCACTTTGTAGATTTAGTTTGGGTATTTGTATTCACCTGTTTTTATTTAATTTAATCAATTTAACCTATTATAACATGGAACAATCACATGCTTTGCATATCGAAAATCATGGTGGCGGAAAAAAAGAAATTATTAATGTAACCATTATACTTTCCGTACTTACAATTATTGAATTGGCATTGGGCTTTTGGTTAATGAGTATTACTAACGAAACAATACGATTAACAATTAAAGGAGTTATTGTAATTTTAATGCTGTCAAAAGCATTTTATATTGTTGCTTATTTTATGCATTTGAAACATGAAATACGCAATATGATAATGACTATTGTTGTTCCGCTATTATTGTTTGTATGGTTTATAATTGCTTTTTTAACCGATGGTAATTCTTATAAAAATTTAAGAAATACTTACGATCCGTATAAGAAAGAAAGAAGTACCGAAAAGGTTGAAAAAAAAGAAGCCGTTAAAGAAATAAAAAAAGCAGAATAAAGTTTCTTTGAAAACGAATATTTTATTTAACCATCCCCGATTAGCGGGATGGTTTTTATTTTAATTAGAATATATGAGTAAAAAAGCTTTACTGGCATTAATGATGGCTATATTAATTCCATTAATTAGCTATGTGGTTTTAAAAATATCGAGCGATAAAGCCGTAATAATGCCCCGAAAATATTTATTGGATACCGTAATATCTATTGTAAAAGAAGGTAAACAAATTGATGATAGCATTTGGCATACAACAAAAAATATTCGATTACAAAATCAATTAGGCGATACAGTTAGTTTGTATGATAAGAAAGGAAAAATAATTGTACTAGACTTTTTTTTCACTTCTTGTAGAAGTATTTGTCCTAAGCTAACCGCCAATATGGCTAAGCTGCAACAATCTTTTCAAAAAGGTGGCGATACCAGAAATAAAATTGATACGTCAATTGTACAGTTTATTTCTTTCAGCATAGATCCTGAAAGAGATTCGGTAAAAGCATTAAAAGAATATGCCGATAAATTTGGTGTAAACCCCGACAACTGGTGGATGCTTACAGGCACTAAAGATTCAATTTATAAATTTGCATTTGAGGAATTAAAGGTGGATAAATTTAGTAATGAACCTATTAGTCCGGATTTTGTACATACCAGCAGATTTGTGTTATTAGATAGAAATATGGTAGTAAGAGGCTATTATGATGGATTAGATACCGATTCAACATCGCTTCCTAAACTGGCAAGAGATATTGGCTTATTAATGTTAGAAAAAGACAAAACCCAAAAAAGCGAATTGTTTTTAGAAATTATAGACTTAAAGTGGTTGTGGGCAATTGTGGTGATAATTGTTTTTGCATTTGTACTTGTTTTTTATTTTAACAAGGATAAGTAATTTGAAAATAGATTTAAATTGTATGTTACAAGCAGTAATAAAAAAAAATGATAAGCAAGCAACTGCATTAATTACTATTTTTTCTTTTGTGGTATTTGCAGCTGTTGTATTGTT
>JAKAJX010000072.1 GCA_021824855.1 Bacteroidota bacterium
GGTAATATGCCTAATTCTTCTGCTTTTTCTTTACTCATTAAAACCACTGCGGCTGCACCATCGTTCATGGTACTTGCATTTGCGGCAGTAACAGTTCCATCTTTTATAAAAGCAGGTTTTAAATCGGGAATTTTATCAAACTTTACGTTAAACGGTTCTTCATCTGTATCAAAAATTACAGTACCTTTTTTGGGTGAACTGATTTCGATTGGAACAATTTCATCGGTAAATTTTTTTGAACTAATGGCTGCCTGACTTCTTTTATAACTTTCAACTGCAAAAGCATCCTGCTCATTTCTCGATATATTACATTCTTTTGCACATAACTCGGCAGCGTTGCCCATTGCATAATTATGATATACATCGGTTAATCCATCTCTACTTAATCCATCAATTAATTTTGTATCGCCATATTTATTACCCCAACGCATATTAGGTACATAGAAAGGAACATTACTCATACTTTCCATGCCGCCGGCAACAACAATATCTGCATCTCCCAATAAAATATCCTGAGCTGCTTGCGCAATTGCTTTCATTCCACTGGCACAAACTTTATTAATAGTAGTACAAATAACAGTATCGGGCAATCCGGCAAATTTTGCAGCTTGACGGGCAGGAGCCTGACCCACATTGGCTTGTATTACATTGCCCATATATACCGCTTCTATTTGATGAGCTTGTAACTTAGCTCTCTCTACCGCTGCTTTAATTGCAAAAGCACCCAATTGCGAAGCTGAAAAATCTTTTAATGCACCACCAAAACTTCCTATCGGAGTTCTAACAGCCGATACTATATAAACAGTTCTACTATTCATTGTATGTATTTTATGCACAAATATATAGAACCGAACTAACAAACCTTAGGCATTCGAAAACTAAAATTAGAAGGCACTTTGCGAATACACTATTTGGAAAATTAATATTGAAAAAATATTTCGGTTGCGCCATAACCAAACCGAGGATTGTATTGATTGATAAAAGTTTTTACTTCTTTTCTAACTTTTAGTACATCATGAATTTCGTCTCGTAATTTACCGGTACCTACTCCATGAATAACAACAAGTGAAGCTTGCCGATGTGCAACTGCTAAATGATACCATTTTTCAAATTCGGATAATTGAATAGCTAATATTTCAAGGTTAGTCATTCGTTGCGAATTATCTATTAATTTCTCAATATGCAAATCTATTAATGTTCTTGCCGGTTCTAAGTTTTGCTGAATTTTATTGGCCTCATAAATTTTAAAACCTTTTGCAGCCAATCCTGTTAACTCAAATTTTTCTGGTTCAATATTATCGGGATAAATATCGAATAATTTATAAGAAAATGTTGGTTGATTATTGTCTTTTAATTCTTCAATTTGTTTAAAAATTTGTTTGGGCTTAATTTTTATTGACGTTTCGAAATGAGGTGCTTTCTTTTTGTTGGGTGTTAGCAAAGAAAATTCGAAATGAAAAGAAGGACTATCATTTATTTTTTCAAAATCAATATCGTGTAAATAAAAATCATGAAAAGGAAGAATTTCGTTTTTAATAGCAAATGCCGAATTATTTAAAAACTGCTGATCGTACTCAAAATGATAGGCAGTATTGGTGCTATTTACTAAATACAATTTAAGTAAATCAACCACTTCATCATTAAACTCATCTAAAGAAAATTTGGGAATTACAGATAACCAAACACCATCTGCCACTTTTATTTTATTTGGCTGTGGCTTTTCTTTTGGAACAGTATCTATAAACTGTTTTTCTTTTTTCTTTTCAGTAAATAATTTCTTTTCAGTAAATCGTTTGAAATAAGGAAAATCAATTTGATCCATGTATGCCGGAAATTTTACACCTCTTACTTCAATCATCACCATTTTATCATTCATAATTTCAATTACTCTTCCTTCTTCATTGCTGTGTAAAACAATTATTTCATCGCCAACTTGATATTTCATTTGGCAAAGGTACAAAATGATAAATCGTTATAATTAGGATAAGATAGTTTAGTTTTTGAATAATGGCGATGAACCAATAAATTGATTTTTCTCATCGCTTAATATCATATAATAATATCCTTTGTTTAAGTTAAATACATTAACCAACAAAGTGATTACTGCACCGGATTGATTAGGAATGATCAATTGTTGCGAAATGAATTGTCCACTTGAATTAAACAGTTTTACAACTACTTTATTAATAATAAATGTTGGCCTGAAACTTAACGCAACATTGGTAAGAGCAGGATTAGGAGTTGCATCTATTGCAATACCGGAACCAGAATTTTGAGCAGATTGGGTATTGGTGAAATTGACAATTTGTGTAACACTGTCTTTGCAACCCGTACTACCTGTTACAACTAATTTTATTGGATAATTTCCATTTGAAGGATAAGTGATAGAAGGATTGATAGCAGTTGAAGTATGACCATCACCTAAATTCCAAAAATAATTCATCCATCCACTTGCAATAGTTGATGTACTTATAAATGTATAACTATTGCCATTTTGCGTATTGCTTAAAATAATAAAACTTGCTTTTGGTTTAGAACCTGCCATTGATTGTATAGCAACTGTTTTTTGATTTGTTTTTCCTGCAGCATCGGTAATTTTCAATGTTACATTATAGGTATTGGCATATAAGTATTGATGAATAGGATTAGCTTCGGTAGATACATTTCCATCTCCAAAATCCCATAAATAAGTATAAGGTGCAGTGCCATTAGTAATAGTAGAACTAAAATTAAATGCCTCTGAAGCAGCACTACAACCCGAACGAGTGAAACTAAAATCGGCAATAGGAGTAGTATTTACAACAATAGTTTTAAAAGCAGAATCTTCGCAAATACCTATACCCTTCACAACCAATTTTACTGCATAGGTGCCTGAGTTAAAAATAACTGTTGGATTACTCAATGATGAAGTTTGTCCATTACCAAAATCCCAATAATAGCTAATAGTACCACTGGCAATACTTGATGTACTTAAAAATGTATAACCATTTCCATTAAACGTATTTGAAATAACATTAAATGAAGCTGTTGGCACCGCACCTACTGTAATTTGCTTTACTGCATTAGCATAACATCCTTTACTATCAGTAACAGTAAGTGAAACATCATGATCACTGTAAGTACTATAAACTTTAGAAGGATTTTTTTCATTAGAATAAGTTCCATCATTAAAATCCCATAAATAATTAATTGTTCCGGAACCACCGGTTGTTAAATTAGTAAATACAAATTGATTGTTTGTTACACATTGATTACTATTATTAATAGAAAAAGAAGCTACTAAATTACAAGAAGGATTATTGGTAATTTGAATTGTAGTTACACTGCTATCAGCACATCCTCCATCTGCGTTATATGCTACTAATTTTACACTAAAATTTCCTGAAGAAGAAAAAGTTTTAGTAGGATTTTGTTCGGTAGAAAAAGTACCATCACCAAAACTCCATTTGTACACCATATTACCAAATGCCATTGTTGAAGTATTTTTAAAATGATATTCGAATTTATTTATAGAATCGGGTAAATAGGTAAATCCTGCAACAGGCACAGCATATACACGAATTAATGTTGATGACGTAGCATGTGTACCGGAAGCATTAGAAACTGTTAGCACTACAGTATGATCTCCATAAGAAGCATATTTTTTAGTAGGATTTTGTTCATTAGAAAAAGTTCCATCATCAAAATTCCAATGATAGGTATAAGGAGAAATACTTCCACCAGCATCTCCAATAAAATTAAAACCATTTATATCAACACACTGGCAAGCGTTTCCTATATATGCATAAGCCCATAAACTATCTTTAACCAATATGGGTTTAATTAATGTATCGCTACAACCAAAATCGGTTCCTGTAGCAACTAATTTAATAGTATAGTTGCCATTAGTGGCATATAGGTTAGATGCATTGGTTTGAGTTGAGGTATGTCCATCTCCAAAATCCCAAAAATAACTAATTGAATTGCCATAATTATCAAATGAATGATTATCGAAACTCAATTGATGATAATCGTTTTTATCTACTCCAAAAGTAAAACTTGCTGTAGGTTTTGAATGTACATGAATAATTTGTGTTGTATCGGTAGAGCAACCATTGCTTAAGTTGGCAGTTAATGTAATTGAATAGGAGCCTGCACCATTATACAGATCGGAAGCATTTACCGTATTCAATATTCTACCATTTCCTAAATTCCATTGATAGTTGTACGATAATCCGGCAGGAATGGTAGATGTATTGGTGAAAGTAAAAATATTATTACTGGTTAAACATTTATCGGTACCCGGACTTATTGTGTAAGATGCAATTGGCGAAGACAAAACTGTAATATTTTTAGTAGTGCTGTCGCTAAATCCATTTGAGGCAGTAACAATTAATTTTACAACAAAAGTTCCGGAAGCATTATATGATTTAATAGGATTTTCCTGAGTTGAACTTGTGCCATCTCCAAAGTACCATAAATAATTAACAGTAGCTCCTGTTGGAGCAACAGTAGTATTTGTAAAGTTGAACTTATTCCCTTTTAAACATTGTGTGCCTACCCCTATAGTAAAACCGGAAGTAGGCTGATTACCAATTAAAATAAGTTTAGAAATCTCATCAATACAATCATTTTCATTAGTAGCAACTTTTAGAGAAACGCTATAAATACCATTTTTCGAGAATGTGTACACAGGATTTGTATCACCAGAAATACTTTCATCTCCAAAATGCCATTCATAATTTAAAGTTCTATTAGAAACAGTTGATTCGTTAGTAAAACTTATTTTTTTATTGTTAGAAGAATCTATAACATAATTATAATTGGCAATTGGCGAAGGATACACTTCTATTGTTTTAGTAACACTTGTAGAACAAATGCCATTATAACTTCCATCTAACCGAATTGTATAAATACCTTGCTGATTGTATGATGTAGCAGCATTAGTTTCGGTTGATGTTACTCCATTACCCAAATCCCATTTATATTGAAGTCCACTAAAATCTCCATGCGATGTATTGGTAAATGAATATTTATTGCCTTTAAAACATTGATTAAGAGTTGGGTTAATAGTGAAATCTAAAGTTGGTGTAGAAGTTACCTGAATAATTAATGAATAGGTATCTGTTTGATTAATGTCATCAGTAACTTGTAACCGCACAGTATATTCACCCGGTTTGGAATATATTTTAGTTGGATTAGTTTCTGTTGATGTTGTTGTATCGCCAAAATTCCATAAATACTTTAAACAACCACAATTTGATTGTGATTCATTTGTAAACTGAAATTTGTTATTGGATATGCATTGCTTAGTGGCATTAACTGTAAATGATGCCTTGGGAGCATTGTATAAAGCAATAATATTATCATTGACAGCAAAAGAATAATTAGTTACTAATGAAAGTAAAAATACAGAACAATAAACTACCATATTTTTAGCTGTAATATTCATGCAGTAATTTTTATATTACAGTTATCAAAGGCTATTGGTAGAAAATCATAGATATTGGAAAGAAGAATCTAAAAAGAAATAAAAACTTAAATGAATTTATTCAATTAAAATTTAAATCAACAAGAAGCTGAAAATTTTAATTAAGTCTTAATATTATTCAATTTGCTGTTCTTTCTTCCATAAGAAAAATAAATAATCAACCCTACTGTCATCCAAATAAAGAACCACATCCAGCTAATAGGTGGTATTTCGATCATTAAATACAAACAACACAAAGCACCCAAATTTGGAATAAGCGAATAGCTACGAATAAAGCTAAACACATTAACAACAAATGTTATAACTATAAATACCAAGAAAAGTATTTCTTGATAATTTTCGGTACCGAAATTTTTTAAAGACAGTTCTAATCTTTCTCTAAATAAAAACAAAAAAAGAAGGGTAATTATTGGCAATATATATTTACCATTAATGTAAGGAAGTCTAAATTTTTGCTGAGTATGTTCCGAAATTTTAGGTAAAACCAATACACCAAAACATACTAAAACAAAGGCAAATAAAGTTCCAATACTGGTAAGGTCAGTCATTAAACTACTGGGCAAAAACAAAGTAGGAATACCTACTAAAAATCCGGTTACGATGGTAGCAAATGCAGGCGTATGGTATTTTTTATGCACTCTTGAAAAAGGTTTTGGCAGTAAGCCATCTCTACTCATACTCATCCATATTCTCGGCTGCCCTAATTGAAATACAAGCATTACACTGGTGGTAGCAACAACAGCACTGATAGAAATAATATAGCTAACCCATTTTAAATTTAATTTATCAAAAACATACGCTAAAGGATCTGTAACTTTTAATTCGGAGTATTTAACCATACCTGTTAAAACTAATGCAATTAAAATATACAATACAGTACTGATAAGTAAAGAATAAATCATTCCTCGTGGCAAATCTCTTTGCGGATTTTTACATTCTTCAGCAGTAGTAGATATTGCATCAAATCCAATATATGCATAAAACACAGCAGAAACACCGGCTAATACTCCACCAAATCCATTGGGCATTATTGGATGCCAATTATCGGTTCTAATATAAAAAAATCCTAATCCAATAATAAAAATTATTACAACGATTTTAAATATTACCATAAAGTTGGTGGTACGCTTGCTTTCTTTAATACCAATATATGCAAGCAGGGTAATAAGTACTACAATAATAAAACCGGGTAAATTAATAATGAAATGATGCCCAAAAAAAATAGGTGCATTAGTGATAGCTCTAACTGCCGACTGTAGGTTTTCTGAAATAGGTTGATGCAATTGTAAAAGTGCAGATGCTTCTTTAAAATTTTTTGTGGCAGTAACAGGATCGGTTAATAGCCAATCGGGTAAGCGTACACCCAACCCTACTAATAAATTATTAAAATATCCACTCCAACTAATTGCAACAACAATATTGCCTATCGCATATTCTAATATAAGAGCCCATCCAATTATCCATGCAACTATTTCTCCAAAACTAACATAAGCATACGTATATGCACTACCGGCTATGGGAACACGACTTGCAAATTCGGCATAACATAGTGCACTAAAACCACATGTAACCGCTGTAATAATGAAAAGAAAAACGATACCAGGTCCACCATTATAGGCTGCAGTACCAATTGTAGAAAAAATGCCGGCTCCAATAACAGCAGCAATGCCCATAAAAGTTAAATCACCTACACCAAGTACTTTATTTAAATGTGGATGATGACCATCAGATAATCTATTTTCACTCTCAAGAATAATGTTTTGAATGTTTTTTTTTCTTAGTAATGACATGCAATTATTTTTTATCAACGATTGGTGAAAATAAGGTTAATTTAAATGAATAATACTATTTGAAAGAAATATTTATTAAGCTAAATCAGTAACTTTAATTTATAGCAAATGCCATGTCAATGAAAACCAGTATATACATTTTTTTATTTACGCTAATTTTTTTTTCTTGCACAAAAAATACAACACCGGTTGTTACTCCTCCTGTTAATAATAATCCACCTCCTCCCGTAAATACTAATTCCTCTTTATTATACCGAGCAGCCGATCTATCATTTCTTCCCGAAATTGAACAATATGGAACAACATTTTCAGATAGCGGTACAACAAAACCTGCATTAAATATTTTTAAAAATAATGGATGCAATTTAATAAGAGTAAGATTATGGTATAACCCCGCTACAGCTCATTCGAGTTTGGCAGAAGTATTAACTTTTTGCCAAAAAATAAAACAATTAGGGATGGATATATTTTTAGATTTTCATTATTCCGATACATGGGCAGACCCCAGTAAACAGTACACTCCTGCTGCATGGAGCAATTTAAGTTTTACCGATTTACAAGATTCTGTATTCCAATATTCAAAACGGGTAATTACATTATTGCAAAATCAAAATACTTCACCAATAATAGTTCAAATAGGCAATGAAATTAATTCGGGTATTTTATGGAATGCAGGTAAGCTAAACAATTGGACTGACCCCAATCTATCTAATTTTACTGCGTTATTAAATAAAGCAATTGCGGGTGTAAAAGCCGCCGATACCAATAATTCTATCAGCATTATGTTACATTATGCAGGTATAGATGGTGCAGTAGGATTTTTTAATTTAATGCAACAACAAAATGTAACGTACGATATGATAGGTTTATCCTATTACCCATGGTGGCATGGTTTTGATTTGAATGTTGTTCAGCAAACTTTAAATTCTTTGGCTACAACTTATTCAAAAAAAATATTTATTGCAGAAACCGCATACCCATTCACTTTAACTTGGAATGATAATACCAATAATTCTGTAGGAGCAGCCAATCAATTATTAACCGGTTATGATGCAACGCCCAATGGACAATTAGCGTATCTACAAAAATTAAAATCAATGTTAAATACCGTTCCAAATAACTTAGGAGTAGGATTCTGTTATTGGGAGCCCGATTGGGTTGCATTTAAAGGAACTGCTGCAACGGATGGATCTTCTTGGGAAAATCTTGCATTATTCGATTTTCAGAATAAAGCACTTATTGGAATGCAAGCATATAAAAATTAATATT
>JAKAJX010000236.1 GCA_021824855.1 Bacteroidota bacterium
TCATCGGCATTCATTAAAACTGTATCAATAACATTTACTACAAATTCCATATCATGTTCTTTCATACCTCTGGTAGTAATTGCCGGAACACCAAATCTAATACCCGAAGTAACAAAAGCACTTTTATCATCAAAAGGAACCATATTTTTATTGGCAGTAATATCAGCATGTCCTAATACTTGTTCTGCTTTTTTACCGCTGATATTTTTATTGCGTAAATCAATTAACATTAAATGATTATCGGTACCTGCACTAATTATTTGATACCCCCTGCTTACAAAAGCGGTAGCCATTGACTGGGCATTTTTTTGTACTTGCCCAGCATAGGTAGTAAACTCATCGGTTAAAATTTCTCCAAATGCAATAGCTTTTGCGGCAATAACATGTTCTAAAGGACCACCTTGCGTACCCGGAAATACAGCCATATCAAGTAAGTTACTCATCATCCTGGTATTTCCTTTCACATCTTTTAATCCAAATGAATTTTCAAAATCTTTCCCCATCATAATAATACCACCACGAGGTCCACGTAAAGTTTTATGTGTAGTAGACGTAACAAAATGACAATGCTGAAATGGTGAGCTTAATAAATTCTTGGCAATTAATCCGGCAGGATGTGCAATATCGGCCATTACAAAAGCACCTATTTCATCGGCAACCAATCTAATTCTTGCATAATCAATATCCCGACTATAAGCACTGGCACCACAAATAATTAGTTTAGGTTTTACTTTACGGGCCTTATCTTCTAACATTTCATAATCAATTAATCCCGTTTCTTTTTTAACCCCATAAGAATGTGCCTGATATAATTTGCCGCTAAAATTAACAGGACTACCGTGCGTTAAATGCCCACCCATACTTAAATCTAATCCAAGAATGGCATCGCCGGGTTGCAATATTGCCAACAGCACGGCTGCATTGGCTTGTGCCCCACTATGCGGTTGTACATTGGCATATTCAACATTAAATACTTGCTTTAATCTATCAATGGCTAATTGTTCTGTTTGATCTACAATTTCGCAACCACCATAATATCTTCTGCCCGGGTATCCTTCTGCATATTTATTGGTTAATACGGTACCCATTGCTTCTATTACCTGAAGAGATGTAAAATTTTCTGAAGCTATTAATTCAATTCCCCTTCTTTGCCTTTCTAACTCTTGATTTATCAAATTAAAAACTAACGTATCTCTTTGCATGAATATAAATTTTTCGCAAAAATAATTAATTGCTATTGGTAATTCTATTTTTTGAAAAGAATGTTTTACACTTTGCAATAACCAAAAACTTGTTTGGCAAAAAGATTTGCTTACTTTCACGCCGCATATTAAGTGAATATGTATAGATTTTGAAATATGATTATATTTTTTATTGTTCATTAAATAGCACAATCCCCTAAAATGAAAGCAATTATTCCTGTGGCTGGTGCCGGAACCAAATTAAGGCCACATACTTATACACAACCAAAAGCATTAATTCCTATTGCGGGTAAAACTATTTTAAGTTTTATTGTAGATCAATTGCACGAAGCAGGTATTACAGAATTTATTTTTATTGTAGGATATTTGGGCGAAAAAATTCAAGAATATGTAACGCAAACTTATCCCGAATTTACTACACATTTTGTTTATCAAAATGAGCGACAAGGAACAGGCCATGCAATTGAATTAACAAAAAATATTGTAGGCAACGATGAGGTTTTTGTAATATTAGGCGATACCATTTGCGAATACGATATAAAAGAAGTGTTAGAATCTCCCTACAGTATGTTGGGAGTAAAAAAAGTTGATGACCCACACAATTTTGGAGTAGCAGAAATTAATGAAAATGGATTTATTGAACATGTGGTAGAAAAACCCGCTATACCTAAAAGTAATATGGCATTAGTAGGCTTATATAAAATAAAAGAAACCCATTTTTTATTTGAATGCTTACACCATATTTTCACTGCGAATATTACCAGCAATGGCGAAT
Source organism: Bacteroidota bacterium (assembly GCA_021824855.1). Classification (GTDB taxonomy): domain Bacteria; phylum Bacteroidota; class Bacteroidia; order Chitinophagales; family Chitinophagaceae; genus JAKAJX01. The sequence goes on from JAKAJX010000236.1 coordinate 1,978, forward strand.
ACAATTTAACCGATGCATTAGACTGTATGATAAAACGTGGTGCTAAATTTCAACCGTTTAAAGTAAAAAATTGGTTCGATTGTGGTAAGAAAGAAACCTTACTGGAAAGCAATGCCACTTTAATGAAAAAATTTGGCGGCAATGTGCATGAGAATGTACAAACAGAAAATGCTATTATTATTCCACCGGTTAGTATTGCTGCAGGTTCTATAATAAAAAATTCCATTATTGGTCCACACGTTTCAATTGGTGCCAATAGCAATGTTCAATTTTCAATAGTTCGCGACAGCATAATAGGTTCTTATACCAATTTATATGAAGTAGTTGTAGATAACTCTTTAATAGGAAGCGATGCCAGTGTTAAAGGCCTAAGCCGAAGTTTAAATATTGGCGATAATACTGAAATAGATTTTGGATAATGATACATCCAAAACAAAAATGATGCTTAATACATTACCATGTTTTCATTTTCCTAATTAAATGTATCTATTTACTACATTTATGGTATGTTTTCTAATCGTATCACACAACTTCTAAAGATTAACTATCCCATTATTCAGGCAGGAATGATTTGGGCAAGTGGCTGGAAATTGGCCAGTGCAGTGAGTAATGCAGGAGGCTTGGGATTAATTGGTGCAGGCAGTATGTACCCCGATGTACTAAAAGAACATATTCAACGCTGCAAAGCAGCAACCAATAATCCTTTTGGCGTTAACCTTCCATTAATGTATCCCGATATTAATAAACATATTGAAATAATTATTGAACAAAAAGTACCTATTGTTTTTACCAGTGCAGGCAATCCTACCACTTACACTCCCTATTTAAAACAACAAGGCATTACCGTTATACACGTTGTAAGCAGTAGCGTATTTGCACAAAAAGCAGCAGCAGCAGGTGTTGATGCAATTGTTGCCGAAGGCTTTGAAGCAGGTGGCCATAACGGAAAAGAAGAAACAACCACATTGGTATTAATTCCTGCAGTGCGAGATGCTGTAAAAATTCCTGTAATTGCAGCAGGTGGTATTGCAACAGGCAGACAAATGTTGGCAGCAATGGTGCTTGGTGCCGATGGTGTTCAGGTTGGAAGCAGATTTGTTTGTACGCCGGAAGCCTCGTCGCACTTGAATTTTAAGGAAGCGGTGCTTAATGCTAAAGAAGGCGATACATTATTAAGTTTAAAAAAAATTGGAGCAGTACGACTATTAAAAAACAATTTTTTTAATGCAGTGCGAGAAGCTGAATTGCGTGGCGATGATGAAGAACAATTAAAAAATTTATTAGGTCGTGGCCGTGCAAAAAAAGGAATGTTTGAAGGCAATGTAGAAGAAGGCGAATTAGAAATAGGACAAGTAAGTGCTTTAATAAAAGAAATAAAACCTGCCGCCGAAGTAGTTAATGAAATTTGGAATGAGTTTGAAAATGCTTTAACAAAACCTATTTTGTAAAAGAATATTATTTTAAGTAATAACGTTTAAGAACTGTGCAATACGTTTGCTGCTTTGCGTTGTATTGAAAATAGCGAAGCAGCAATTGAATAAAAGTTAGTATACACTATTTAAAAACAAAAGATGAATTACATACGTTAGCCAACATAACAAAAAATATCTTGCTGTGTACTATGGCCAATAAAATTTCTTACTATGCAACAAGTTAATTTCATTCTAATTGCAATTGTTATATTATTCGAATCCTGTAATAGCCATACACATGGCGATTCTACCTCATCATTTAAAAAAGAAATTCCTACCTATATCGGTGGCAGTGTTGACATATTTTATGAATTAGCAAAATACAGACAAAATCAGTTAGGACTTGACAGCCTTGAAAATGGCTTCCACGATTTGCAGATTAGAGTTTGGTATGACTTTGCACTTGTAAAAGAAGGCAAGCTAATAGTTATTACAAACAAAGACACCAACTGGACTGCAATTATTTATGTTTGGCAAATTGACCGTAACGGTACAACTGAAACTATGGTTTCTAAAAAAATACAACAAGTTGTACCTAAATCGGGTTGGCCAATATTCTCAAAAAAATTATTAGACTTACAGATAGTAACATTGCCCACTCAAGATGATGTTGAAGGCTACAGTGCAGGAGATGATGGCAGAACATATAATGTTGAAGTTGCAACAAAAAATCAATATCGGTTTTACAGTTATTGGGAGCCGCAAAAAAATAAAAACCAGTTTTGGCAAGCAAAAAATATGACCGAAATTTTAAATCTTCTCGAAACAGAACTTAACAATTGAGCAACAACACAAGCACACAATATTTATTGTTGGCAGTTGTTCTCTCATTCTTTCAAAAATTCATACGCATAAACTTTTGGCTCAATTTTGTATGCAAGTTGCCTTAATTTTTCTCTTAGGCCGCCAATAAGATTCGTATATGTTTCATCTAAACTTTTATTGTTCATTTTTCCTGTTTCATTTCTTCCTTGAAAATACTCTCTAATGTCGTACAACGAAGCGTTTACATTGCAGTTAGGTTGTTTATGATAATATTTCCAAAGTTCGCGGCCTGCATTAAAAACGGCTGTTGCCTCTTCAGAAAATTTTAAAGGTGCTCGGTTATAAGGCACTTCCGGCTCAAACAAAATAGATAGAGTATATATAGATTTTTGTGGAGGTTTAGGCTTTCCTTTTATAAAATCTGTCATAAAATTGCTCTCAAATTTTTCTCTGGCATTTACTTCTTGTTCTGTAAAAGGAATCCAATGATTGGTACCCTCTTTTGAGCTAATTCTATTTTGACTGTAAAATAAAGTATAAGCTAAGCAATCATTTTGAAATTCTGTGTCTCTTTCCCAGCCATCATTTGGATACAAAAACTGGTCGCGGTCGTTAAGCCAAGTTGACTCAATTGAATGTCTAACTGAAAAATAGATTGATATTTCAATTAAATTGTATTTTGAAATATTATATTTCGTAGCATTATTGGGAGTACCATTTCCATTTATTTTATGAATACTACTTATTAAACAATAATTATTGTTTTGAAAATCAGGTCCATTATTTCCTGTATAGCCAATTACCTCATTCTTTTCCTTTACTCCATATTTTGTAATCCAATCGGTAATTCGTTTATCATTTCCATTTATATAAAAAACTTTAGAGCCTATGTATTCACATTGCTTTTCATAAACATCAGTTTCTATTTGCTTAAGATTATTCTTTTGAATAAAGTCCCAAATTAAAAAACCAATTGGAAAATTTCCAGTTACATTATCAAATGTATTTGCCGGCACAACAAAACCTTTTTTAAATTTAGGGTTAAATAATTTTCTGAAAATATTAAACCCATCTCCATTTACATATTTTAATTTACTGAAAGCAGCCAATTTACAATCAGGAATTTCATCATTTACTCTTATAAAAAATTGTACAAATAATTCACGAATTGCCAATCCTAATTTGTCTTTATACTTATTCCAAATTTTACTTTCAGTTGCAACGTTTGTTTTATTCTTTCTAACTTCTGTTACAGAAACATTTCCCGCTTCAGCATACGGCGGATTGATGTAAACAACTAATTTTTTTCGTTTGTTTGGATTGTTGATTATGTCTTGTAATGGTTTGGGCAATTTGCTAAAATCGTCATTCAAAAAGTCGAACTGAAAAACGTGGTCGTCTAATAAGTTGGCACCGTTTTTAATACGGTCGTGCATTACTTCAACATCTTGCTTATCTAATGTTGATGCCCAAGTATTGTATTTATTAGTTAGTCCGTGCAACAAGTTTCCGGTTCCAGCGGCACAATCCCAAACATAATATTCATCTTGCCAATCTTCGCCCAAAACATCTGTCAAATATTTTTGCGAAAGTTCAACCCAAATTTGAGGAGTAAAAAAACTGCCTTTGCGTTCTCTTACATCTTGCGGAACAAGTAAATCTCTACGTTCTACAATATAATCCCAATATTCTTCTTTCGGTGGTCGGTCGTACTTGTTCCAAAATTGTGTATGTGCAACTTGTTTATCGGTAAAAGATGTTTCGCTATGACTAAATAAACCCGATTCGCTTAGTTTTCGGTCAAGTTCATAGTGGTCGTGTTTAAGTAAAACATACAATTTTTCTTTTAAGGTATTGTTTTCGTGAGAAAGAAGGTCGGCAAGATAGAAGTCGCCATCAATAATTCCGCTCTTTTTTGCTATGTCCCAATTTACAGCAATAGTTGGTTTTACAGTTTGCAACCACTTGTTGTAAATAACCATAAAATTATTTTTGTCAATTTTGGTTTTGGTTAAACCGAATTTGCCAACAATGAAATTTTTTTTGATAAATTTTTTAAGTTCTCGGTCGTCATTTAGGAAGTTAAAGAGCAAAGCTTTGCTGTCAATTACTGCTTTTACTTTTTCGTAAATAAGTTTAAACTCTTTCGTGTCGTAGTTTGAAGGTGTTACATTCCAATTAAAGTCGCTTATGTAAAAAACTTCGTGAATGTTGTTGTATGGAATAAAAGCAATTTTTTCTCCGTCAAATGCCCCAAGCATTGCCGGCGGTAAATACTTGTCAAAAGTTCTTGCTTTACCAATAGTTAGTATAAGTTGAACAATGGATTTGTAAATGTCCGACGAACCTTTTTTTGCCTCTGCCCAAAGTATAGATTCTTGGTCAAATAATTCTTTTTGACTTTCGTGCATACATACACAAAAGTCTACATTGCCCATTATTTTGGTGCAATCATATATCCAAAAGTAGTCTTGTGCTACTTTGTTTTTAAGTTCTTCTTCTCTTATGTTTAAGTATTTCATTTTCCACTATGATTGTCTTTTATGCAGTATTTTTTCAATTGCCCATAACTATAGAATTGCTGTATAAAAGCATAATGTACCAATGGCAATGCCACGAAAAACAACAATTGGCTACCTACAAATTCTTTACAAATAAACTATTCACTAATCAACTTTTTCTAATAGCCCATTTCCACATTTCTTTCCAAGTTATTTTTTTACCATACATTAAAATACCTGTACGATAAATTTTTGCGGCAAGCCAAGTGGTACCCATAAAGCCGCCAATTAATAATATCATACTTAAAAGTAATTCCCATAAGCTTACACCATCCGGTATTCCATGTGCAATACGTGCCATCATTACAATGGGCGAAGTAAGTGGAAATAAACTTCCAAAAATTGCCAATCCACTATTGGGCTCATTCACGGCTTTTGTCATAATTACAATTGCAAAAATGATGGGCATGGTAATAGGCAATAATAAACTTTGTGCATCTTGCGGATCTTCATTCACTGCACTGCCAACGGCCGCAAATAAAGAAGAATATAATAAGTAACCACCCAAAAAATAAAATATAAAACATCCAATAATAAGCGTAAAATTAATTTGGTTAAGACCACTGATAATTTCATTCATGCCACCGGAGTTTTTTATAGCTTGTGCAGCTTGCATACCGGCAGGTTGTATGGGCATGGATTGCCCCTGCATTTGATGTAACAGATCGGGAAATAATACCGGCAATAATAATTGTAACCCAAAAACCAAAACAATCCAGATAATAAATTGTACCAATCCTACTGCACCAATACCGGTAATTTTTCCCATCATTAACTGAAAAGGTTTTACACTGCTTACAATTACTTCTGCAATACGACTTACTTTTTCTTCCATTACGCCACGCATAACCATTGTGCCATATATAAACAGTATAATATAAATTAAAAATCCGGAAATATACCCAACGGCATAACTAATACCGGCTTTATTATCATCATCGGCTTTGCCGCTAATAGTAGCAAATTTTATTCTATTGTTACTATTTTGAATACTATCTAATTGTGCTTTAGAAATATTGAGTGATAGTAATCGTTTCTCTTCTAAAATATCATTAAAGCTTTTTTGAATTTTTTCACGAGTAATAATACCAATTGTTTTATTAGATTTTAGCTGAAGTGAATCGTTGCCTCTAAAATTATATGCAGCCGGAATATAAATATATCCATCATACTTTTTTTGTTCTATTGCAGCATTTAAAGATTCGGGAGTTTCGTTTTTAACCAATTCAAAATAAATATCGCTTTTACTTTCAATTTTACCATTTAATATATTGGCTTCATCTGCAACAGCTATATGCAAATTATCGCTCGTTTTTACCGAGAAGTAAATAATTAATGCATAGAAACCAAAAATAAATAATGGCAATAAAATGGTAGTTAACAAGAAAGTTTTTTTCTGTACACGTGTAAGAAATTCTCTTTGTGCTACTAATAATATTTTGTTCATATAAACAGTTGTTATATTGTTTTATTACACAGTTTGAAATGCTCTTGATACGGATTTAGTTCCTTCTACCAATTGTATAAAGATGTCGTTTAAACTTGGTAGCATTTCGCTAAAAGATTCTATAATTATATTTTGTTGTAAGAAAAATTGCAATAAATCGTTACTGGTATACCCATTGTGTATTTTAACGGTTAAGCTATTATGTTGTTGTGCAATTACCTCAAATGCATTGCTGCTAATGGTTGTAGGCGATGAACCTAATTTAATGGAAAACTTAATAAGTTTTCCAT